>CALBET010000127.1 GCA_937888665.1 uncultured Acidobacteriota bacterium | reverse complement strand
CCGCATCGCTCTTACACGCAGGGACGTGGTCACACGAGACCGGCGCCGTTAAGACCATCTCGCAAGTCCCGTTGGCGGGATTCGCCAGTGAATTGATTGACGCGACGAAGATGGAGAACGAATGGTGCCCACGATCAAAGAACGGATCCTCGCTCCGTACGTAGACCCCCATCCGGCGCTGGAGTTCTTCGAGCCCGAACGACCGGAGAAACTTCCGGAGGTGGGGCTTATCCCGCGCGTTGTTGAAGTCGTACACCCCGCTGTAGCGCGTCGCCCACAAGGCCACCCATGCCGCCTTCGCCGCCTCGACGTGCTGGTCCGACGTCGCCCCGCCGCCCAGGAGATCGTCGAGATCCTGGCTGACGCTCACGAGCTTCGTGATCAACTGCCGCTGCTCACCGACGAGTGCGCGGAGTCGCTTGACCCGCTTGACCCGCTTCGCCCTGTCCGCGTCTGTCTCTGTCGCCATCCTGTCCCGCCTTCTGTGTTGACACCATGACCGGCGCCGCCGTCTCCACGCCCAGTCGTTCCGCCCCGAACGCGACCGCCGCCGCCAATGTCTGAAACACGGTCACGCGATTCGGTTCGTCAATGGACCACTTCCCCCACGTCGTACGACACAACCAGACCGGCAACCCGCTCTTGTTCACGCCGATCTGTCTGAGTCTCACAAGATTCATTTTCTCTTGTCCTCCGTACGTACGTCCCCCGCCAACCTTGTTCCTCTGCTCACTCCCTCCCTCAAGCATCTCTACGTGGCCCCATGATCTCGCATGGGTCAAAGCCAGATGTGCCGTCGGTCGGTCGCTTCACGTCGTCACACGATCACTGTCAGCCCATACCCGCTGTCTTGGTAACCCGATCCCAGTTACCCCTCCTGGCGAGGCGTCGCACCCGGCGTGTATGGACTGCCCGACCCGGTTGACGCTATTTCGCGCCCCGGGCCGAGAAGTGCCTAAACCTGCAGTTTGTGGAAAGGATCAGAAGGAAGGTAGAATAGGCGTTCACCGCCTGTCGAACCCTGGAGCCTGTCCCTCTGCGGTTCGATCCTTCGCTTCGTGTCACAGCCACGAACGTCGGTTTCAGACAGCCCGGAGGGTTTTCCCCCTTCCGGGCTGTTTGTCTGTCCGTTATACGCCTTTCGTTTCACTTTGTCGAATTAACCCACCACGAGACGCTCAGGAACATCCATCCCCAGAGGATGCACGCGGTCACCACAAACGCCAGCACGGCCCACCCGAAGACCGTGACGCGCCGCACGCCGCGTCTGAGCCGCTGCGGTGCCTCGCTGAAGGTCATCGTCCTGAGAACCCCACGTCCACGCGGTGCGCCACCCCAGGCCACTGGTCGATCTGTTTTTGCATCATGCGGCCGTACTCGTTGAGTTTGACCCCGTTTTCCATCAGCGTGTCGAGGGGAGGCGCCCAAGCCGCGTTCGCATGCATCTTCTCGATAATGCCGGCGAGGACTACTTTCGCGAGAGGTACGTCCGTGTCGAGGTGCGCCGCCAGCGCGATCAACTCCGATCGGATAGCCGTCGCCGTGACCCCATTGGCTCCAACGGCGTCGACCAACATAGCGAGGTTGACGCACGATGCCCCGTAGCGCGTGACGGTGTGGACGCCTTTAACGCTCGCGAGTTTCGAGGTCGCCTGTTTCGCCTTTACGTCCAACGGCGTCGCCGCGACTGCCGCCGCCTGTTCGCGCACGTGCGCCGCCGCTCTCAACCCGTCGATCGCCGCGATGATCTTCGGGGCATCCATGAGGCGCGCCGACTGCTTCTCTGGGTCCTTGTACCCGGCGTACCGCGCTGCGTCCTCTGGCGACGCCATCCCTTGCGCCATCGTCTCCGCAAACTGCCGTTCCCTCGGGGAGATCCCTGTTGACGCTTCTTCTGCCGCGAGGGCGTCCGCTTCCATCTTCGCGATCTCCAGCGCGCGGCGTTCCCTCGCCTCCGCTTCGGCCTTCTCGCGGAGTTTGTCTTGCGCGATCTGGTGGCGACGACGTTCCGCTTCCATGTACGGGAGGACCGCGCCCTCTAGGATCGTGAGGGCTTGAACCGCCGCGGCGAGTTCGCCGGTCTCCGCGGCCAAGACCTTATTCTTCACGTCGTTGACGACGCGCTTCACCGGCTTCCAGTGTTCGACGATGTCACGCTTGTATGTCTTCCCTCTCGCGATGCTCGTCAGCGCCGTCTCGTGGGACGCCTTGTCCTTGACGGCGATCCCTCTGACTTCAGCCAGCAAGGCAATTGCCGACGCGCCGGCGACAGACGGCGAGAGGTCGAGGTCGAACTTCCTCGCCCCGAGGGCTCCCGGGGTTAACGGTGCGAGAGTGGTGGGTGTCTTTGCCATGATGATCCTGTCCTTTCGATGGTTACGTTGTGAGACACGCCTGTAGGACGTCGCGCGCCCGGTCGTAGTCTCGTTTGTCGTCGTGCGGAATCAACTTCCACTTCCCGGTTCTTGCGAGGTAGAGCCCGTAGCGGTGGCGCAACATCGTCGGGAGTTCGCCGACGAGGAGGTCTTGGAGCGCGGTTTGGATCCCGTGCCACTTTTCAGAGCCACCGGTCTTGATGTCACAGATGACGTGCGCCCCGTGGAGGCGCCCCACGCGATCTGGGCGACCCGCCCATCTCCCGTCGTGGCTCACGCAGGCGACTTCGATCTGGTCCCACGTGGGCCGTAGGAGTTCCATCGCGGACACGTGCGCGAGAAACCAGCCTCGGATGTTGGGGTCGTCGTTGAAGTCCACGCCATCCACGTCCGTGATCGCGCCCCGGTCGTACTGGGCCGCGAGGTCGTGTATGCGCGTCCCCCGCTCTGCGCCCTCCTCTGTGTAGAACGCATTGGAGATGATGCCGCAGTCGGCGAGCATCCCCGTGACACTCGGGATCCGCCTCGCGCCAACGGTGTACGCGTGGTCGGACCGGTTAAACCGGAAGGCCGGCGCCGCGTGACTCACCCGCGTAACCCGAAGTCGACGTCGGCTGAGGAGAACCCTGGCTCTGGGCCCAGGACTTCTCCTGTTTTGGCGCCAGAACCCATCGCGTCAGGGTCGGGTCGTTCGATCCAGTCACAGACGTCGTCGTAGTGCTGCTGCGTCAGGCGCTCCGTCGAGTCCAGGTTGTAGGTCGTTTTGAGATACGTCTTGAGGTCTGCCGGCGTGCGTCCCGCTGCCTTTGCCTTATCGAACAGGCCTTTCCGATCGTCAGCGGAAATGACGCGCTCTCTGTCTTTCTTCGAGAGCCCGCTCGCCGCACTGCGCGGTGGCGTCTGCTGCCGAGGTGGCGCCTGCTGCTGCCGAGACGACTGTGAGGACTGCCCATCGTTGTCGAAGCCGACCAGGGTGAGGTTCAAGAGGTCGATAGTGGTGTAGCGCCGCCCGTACGACACGGTCGACCCCATCGACTGAATGAAACTCCGGTGGTCAGAGGCATCGCTCGGCGATTCGAACGCGGACTCTTCTGAGTGGCCCGCCCGATGCGCGAGGATCCCGATGACACGAATCGTTCCAGGCTTGTCGGCCGGCCACTCCGTTCGATGGCGAAGCGAGAATCCGTGCGCGACGAGGATCGGCTTGACCGCCTGATGGATGTCTTCGAGTTTGGCGTAGAGGCTCCGAACCTGCGCCCCGACCTTGATCTGTCCACGCTTCCTGATCGTCGGGAGTTCCGCTTGCATGTCCGTGAACGCCGAGTCGAATTGCATCTTGGCGTCCACGCTCCGGAGGTCCTTCTGCAGTTCGATGATGCGCTCCAGCTTCCCAACGTCAACAGTCCGGTCCTTCGCGAGGCGTTCCAAGATGGACATCGGCACCGCGCTCGGGACGAGCGCGACCGATTTGTCCTGGATCCCTTTGATCTCGAGTTCGACGTGTGTCTGCCGTGGTTGTCGCTTCGCCGGCCGTGTGCGTGGTCGCGCCACCTTCGCCTTAGTCGCAGCCTCGGCCTCGGTCGTCTTTTTTTTCGCCATACCTGTCCTTTGTGTGCGGTTCCGTGTTGGGCTTATCCCCGTGGCTTCTGCGCGTACTCACTCACGCCGCAGTCGTCGCACGTCTCGCCGTTGATCCCGATGTCCCCGCATGAGGGACAGTCGCCCGTGACCTTGTTCCCGGCGAACTTCTGGCGGACGTGTTCGCCGAAGAACCGTCCCTTCGAGTCTGCCGCCTGAAACCGTTCAGCCACCTCCGGGGACACCTCGCTGTAGGTGTAGATGTGGCCGCTCTTGAACTGCACCGCGAACTGTTGGTTCGCCGCGTCGTAACCCGCCGCAGCGATGTTACTCGACGCCGCGACGGGTGTTAGGGGTGGGTGTGCCGGTGTTGCCATTGGGTCTGTCCTCCTTGTGTCGTGTGACCTGATGGCGACGATACTCCTTTTACCGGGATAGTGCAAGAATGCCGGGTATTGCGCTACGGCCCTGGCGTTGAGTGATGACTGGCTCCGGCTATCAGTCGGTCGGTCGCCGCCGCGACCTTGGCGATCTCGCTCATGACGTGAACGTGCTTGACCTCTCCGGCGCCACGTAACGCGTGGATCTGGTCAGAGTGCTGCTGCTGTTGGTCGACGAGTTTGTCGATCGCTCTCCCGACCTCGTCCTTCACCGCGCGGCGCGTGGCTTCGTAGCCGGCCTGGATGAGATACTCCTTAACCTTGTCCGCCTCCTGCGAGAGGTTGCGCGGCTTGACGAACATGAGCACTTCCTTGACGACCGCGAGCGCGAAGTGCGCGACCAATCCAGAAACGCCGAGTTGGAGCCAGACGGGGTCTAGCTCGCCCACAGGAGCCTCCGGACCCCGAGGACCCGCTCCACTGGGAACGACGCCACGGTCACGCCGTTCGACTGGTTCCCTCCGACCACGGACACCATACTCGGCGCGTCAACTCTGTCGACGCCTGCGAAGAACGCGACGTGGCCGGGGGCGCCCGAGGTGACCTCTGGGCCCGGTTGCCCGCCGCCGCCACGCTTCAAGATCACCACGTCGTACCCGACCCGCGCGTCGGCGAGTGCCACCGGCGTGCCCACCAGGAGCCACGACCGCGCCGCCGCCGACTTGGAACGCGGGAGGCGAAAGATCCACGCGACACGGTTCGCGAACGCGCTGCACCAGGGGACCTCGTCAGGCGTGTCCGATCCATATCCGTTGCAACTCTCGAAGCACCACTGGATGAACGGGGCGTGTGCCTTCCCGGGGATCTCTACGACTTCGCCGATCATGCGCTGCGCGAAGTCGAACGGAGTCGCGTTGTGTTGGGTCATCATGGAGCCTTTCTATGGGGTGCGTGGTCGCCGTGTCCGCTGCAGGGTAGACATCCCGAGCGCGACCCGCGCGAGGTTAACCATACCCAGCGTGAGTTCATCGAGTTCGGCCTGCTTCTGCTTGGGCGTCATCGTCGTGCTGGCGTAGATCCGGTCGATCGCGGGCCGCACCGCGCGGAGACGCTTCCGCGCGTCCTTGAGCATCTCGAAGCGCGGTGACGTGGCACTGAAGGTCCCACGACGAAACCCCGGCGTCAACCCGTTCTCTTCCAGGATCGCGCGCGCGCCCTCGACCCCCTCCGGGGTCCCGCGCTCGAACCAGGACCTCGCGTGCTCGACGGCGACCTCCATTCGATGCAGCTCATCGTAGAACCGGCCGAGGCTCGCCGACGCCGTCGACAACGACCCCCCGGTGTAGAACGCGCTCACCAGCGGGTTATCGCGCGGCCCGCGGTCGGGCAGTGCAGGCCCGGTGCCTGTCAGATCGTCAATCCCCCTCACGATGTCTCGCCCGAGTCCGGCCGTGTAGCTGTACAGCAGGTGGTCGACCTTCGCCGGCGCCATGTCGATCATGCCGCCGATGTTCTTCGCCGTCTCACTCGTCCATCTGTTGTATTGCTCTGACACCGGCTGGTCGGCATCGAACGGGCTCACGACCCATCGTTCGCGGTGCGTGTCGTAGTTCGTGATGACTTCCATTGGACCTATGACGGCGTTCGGCATCATCAGCAAGACGAGTTGCGTGAGTGCATCCTTCGTCCCTTTGAACGGCAACCGATCCACGAAGGTGGCGTCCTCTTTGAGTTTCCAGTCGAGTGCCACTTCCAGGAGGCTCGAGATGGTGCCGAACTCGAACGGACGTGCGATCCGGAGGAACGGACCGTACCCTTTGTCGCGTAATTCCTGCGGGATCGGGATGTGATGGTAGCCCTGCCTCTCGAACCCTGGGATCTCCTCGTATTCGTCGTCATCCCGGTGGAGTTGCCACAAGAGGACCGCGAACAGGAGGTACGGCAAGACCCGTGTCGACATACGGATGGGATGCGCTTTCCCCTCTTCGGCGAAGCGCGTCCAGCCACCAACCCGCGCGGCCAGGAACGCTGTCACCCTGTTCCACTCGCGCAAGTAACTCCCGATCTTCTGGAAGTCCTGAGTGACCTCGCGCCCGATCACGCCAGCGCGGCGGATCACGGCCTCGTCCATGTGGCCCTCCCGCTTCAACTGACGTGTCACGGCGCCTACCCGCGTCCCGTTCTCGGTGATCTCCCGCAGTGCGGCCAGCCCGTCGAACGGATGGATGACCGTCATGTCGAGAAGTTTCCGCACGCCGGTCTTCCCGATGCGACGCAGTTCCCGCTGTTGGAGGTTCCGGTCTATGGCGTTGTAGTTCGCCTGTGACGCTCCGCTGGTCATGAACACGTGCCACGACTCGTCCTTCGTGAGGATGGAATAGATCCCGCCCGCCCAGTCGCGGACGGAATACCCGCTTGGACTGTAGACCCTTGCCGCGAAGTTGTCCTTGACGACATTCCGCATCATGAACGGCAGGTTCAGCGTGGCCGTCGACCGGAGCAGTGACGCAGCCTGCTGAAGGAACCAGATCAACGGGTTCAGGACTGTCGGTCCCTCCACTTTGACCGTCTCCCACATCCCTTGATCCAGGATCTCGGCCCAGACGCGCTTCCCGTTCACGTCGAGGGCGGTGACGTAGTGCCGACTCCCGACCGCGTGCGTCAACGGCATCCAGATTTGCACCATCTCGTTCAGGAACGTCTCGTCGAGGATCTGGCTCGTCATGATCTCGATGCCGTCCGCCGCGAGCGCCTTGATGATGTCGTCCTTGATCTGCGAGAGGTTGAACTTCACCGGGATCTTGTCTTCGGCGATGATGTCGATCCACTTCCCCGACCCCGGGAGGCGCGCGAGTTTGATCAATGCGAGCATCGCGCGGTTCTCTTCTGCGGCCTGGACGTTCTTGAACGTGTCCTCAATGGCGGCATGTATCGGGTCGGTGATGCCCTCCTTCGAACCGCGGAACCGCGCGAACGGATAGCGCGCGTTCCGCCTGATCGCGCCAGTCCCGCCCGCGCCCGTCGAGTCCCGCACGGCGGTCCCGATCCGATGGAACGGAATGTAGGTCTCCCCCCACCGTTTCTCCCACGCGTTTACCATGCGCTGCGACACCAGACCCGCGTCTACGTAGTACCGGCGCATCGCGCTGAGGAACTGGGTCACGATGTCGGCCATCTCCAGGAGCTCCGCGTCGTTCCCAGTTCCCTCAAGGATCGCGGCGACGTCACTCTGACGGAACCCCGACTCCAATCCGAGACTGTTCGCTCGCTCTGCGCGCTTCGCGACCATGTAATAGGCGAGGTCGCGATAGCGTTTCATGCGCTTGCCTGCGAACGCTTCGTAGAGTCCCGGCCCGAGTCGCTTCCCGTTCTTGTCTGTCACCGGACCGTGGAGGAATCCCAGCGCATGACCACCCGTCCCCTTGAGCAGCCGCACCATCCAATAGACGCTCGTCCCGACGTCCAGCGGCGCGCCGCGCTTGATGTCGGTCTCCATCTGCCATAGACGGTATTGGTCGTCGTTGAACCCGGCCTGTGCCCGGTCGAGGAGGGTCCTGGGGTCATCGCTCGTGCCGAAGAGTTTCCCTGACGCATCGTCTAGTGCGTCCGTGATCGAGTGATCGCCCATCTCGACCATGAGTCGGAACCGCGCTGCCGGCTCCAGCGCCTCCCACTGAGCCATGCGGTCCTGCGCGTCCGCAAGCGCCCTGGCGATCTTGCTGCGGTCCGCAATGAACGCTTCGAACGCCTTCGTGAACTGCGGCGCCTGCTTCCGGACGGGCTCCGGGTCCACAATCCATCGGCGCGTGTATTCCGCCACGCCTTCGCGACGCCGCTTCTTCGCCGAGTAACTCGGGCGACTCGTGGCCGCACCGACCGCTTTCAGCTCGACCGCGATCTTGTCCCGGTTGTGCACGTCCGACCACTTCATGATCAGGATGTCGAGCGCGTGTCCGTACTCGTGGAACGTCGTGTCGTAGTCTCCTGGCATCCCAATCCGGATAACGCCGGTGTGCTTGAAGATCCCGAGGAACTTCGGGCTCAATTTCCCGATCGCGACCGGGAGGTTATCGAATGCCCGGCTCATCGCCGAGACGACCTGACTGGGCCGCATGACGGGCGAGAGTGGCGCCTCGGTCCGCGTGATCGCCGACTGCACGCGCTGAATAAGCCCGAACGACCGGCGCGGCATCCCGGACGACCCCTCGTCGTCGTCGTCGTCCTGCGTCTCATCCTCGTGGGCCGTCGACTCGCCCGGGGCGGGGATGTCCTCGCGCGCTTCGTCGTCCGCTACCGACGCATCCGCCAGTCGGGTCACCTCCGCGCGGAAGTCGTCACCTATCGCACGGAGCTCCGCACGCGTCGTGACATCCAGGCGCGCCCCGGCCAGTGTGCTGAGTTCCTTGGCGACGTACAGCGCGGTCTTCTGTAACTCGTACCCCAACACCCGGACGCCACTTGGCACGTGCGCGACGACAAACTCCTTGTCCGGCTTGTACCAATGCACGCCGAGGTAGTCCCCGACGAGGATGCCGGAGACATCGACTGCAGGCTTCCCATTCGGCCGGTAGGTGTAGATGGACCGTGCGTCCGGGACCACCGGGGCCCCACCCGGCGTCGTGCGGGCCCTGTCTCGCTCCTGGCGCCCTGCCTCCGACTCCGTCAAGAGGGCGCGTTCGAGTTCCTTGATCCGCGCTTGGTTCTCTCGGAAGCGGTCGATCGCCTCCGAGGGTCGGTCGAGGACCCGCTGTGCCTGGGTGACCTGCTCGCCCATCCGCTCGATCGCACTTCCGTGATCCTGCACACGCTGTGGCAACTTCGCGTGCGTGTCCACGAGTGACGTGATCAGGTTCCGGCCCTTGGCGAAGTCCGTCATCGTGGGCCGGCCGTCGACTACCGGAAACTTGATCTCGGTCGCCACCATCCGCATTCCCAACCGCAAGGACAGCAAGACCCCATCGGCGTACGAGTTGTCCTTGTTGACCTCGACGTCCATCCCGCCGAGTTGGCCGAGGACCTGGGCCGGCCCCCGCGTCCCGACCCTGATGACCCCCGCCGCAAACGCGGCCACGTCGTCGATCAGTGCTCTATTCGCCGACGCCTTCGTCCGGTGGATAGCGACCCCAAACGGCGCGCGCGACGGGTTCACGAGAGTCATCCTGAACTGCCCCGGCACGATGGGCGCATACGCGTCCGCGACGAGTCGGTCAAGCGCCAGTCGTTCGTCGAGCGCGTCAGTCAGGCGCGGAAGGAGCTGCGCGAGTGTCTGTTTGGCGTCACTGACCGCGCGTTCCTGCGCCATCGCCTGCGCGCCGAGACGCCGTGACGCGCCCTTGAGGTTCATCAGCTCGATCGCCCTGGGGTCGCCGCTCGCGCGGACCTGCGCCTCTTCGATGGACAACGACGCGAGGTCCTCTTCGATCATCTCCCCGGTCGCGTTACCGATCATGAACGCGTGGTTCTGGTTCTGTTTGCCGGCGAGCAACCCGTAGAGCCATTCGTCCGTGGTGCCCTTGGTGACGAACCGCTGCATCCGCACGGTCTCGTAGGTGTTCCCCTGTCGGATGATCCGGCCCTCGCGCTGGATCAAGTCCCCCGGGCGCATCGCGCGCGGGACATCGAAGTGCTGCAGCGACGACAACTGTTTCTGGACGTTCATGCCGACGCTGCCCCGGTCGGTCGACGCGATCAGGACCCGCACGACGCCCTCGCGGACCGCCTGGAAGAGCGCGAGCCGCTCCGCTGCGTTGTGGGCCTGATGGATGAACGCGATCTCGCTCGACTTGACGCCCTTTGCGATCAGTCCTGCCTTGATCGCCCCGTAGAGGTTGAACTCCCCCTCGGCTTCCATCTCGATGGGCGGGGCTTCGTCCTCCGGGATCTCGTCGCCGTCGTCCTCGACCTCATCCTCGACACCGGTCGCCGCGCCGTCCGTCTCGTCCTCCACGATGATCTCGGACCCGAGGAACTCCAGGTTCCCTTCGGTCCCCGACTTCGGCGTGCCCACGTCCAGGAAGACGATCTGCGACCCCTTGTCCCGGGCGGTCAGTTTGTATTCGTCGTACATGTGTCCGACCGCGACGTTGAGCCGTGACCCTTCCCAGTCCTCGACCTCATCCCCGAGCACCAGACGAGGATCAATTGCCGCCATTCGCGCGTCGTTCATGATCGTGAGGATGTTGTCTTTGGCCGGCTGACCGGTTTTGGCGCTCATGATCCGCTCGTCCGGCCGGAACGGATGTGGACGCTCGGGCGCGATGTAGACCCCGTGGAAGTCGACGTGCGGCGGCGTACGGCGAATGTTGTCCAGGCGCGTCTCGAACCACGCCTGCAACTGCGGGAACACAGGATGCGGGTCCGTCTCGATCACCTCGACCTTGCCGCCCCGGAGTTTCGGCAGCTTGAGGTAGGGCATGTCCTCGGTCGGGACGTAGTCCATGACCGCCGACACATCGTTGTAGAGCATCCCGAGGTTCCGGAACTTCCGGAGGCGCATGACCTCGTGATAGGACCCGTCTGGACGCTGCTCGTTCGTCGGGAGGGCTTCGGCGAACATCGCATACCAGTTGTCGAACCCGTCGAGTCCCTTGTCCTTGAGCACCTGCGGCTGGAGGAACCGCTGCATGGTGAAGATCTCCGCCATGCTGTTCATGACCGGCGTCGCCGTCGCGAACACGAGGTTCCGATAGTGCGACTGCTCGTTGATGTCCTGGATCTTCACGAACATATCGAGTGCGCGGTCCGACTCCGACTTACTCAGCCCACGGATGTTCTCGACCTTCGTGAAGTAGAACAGGTTCTTGAACAGATGCGCCTCGTCCACCAGGAGCGCGTCGACGCCGAGGTCTTCCCACGTGAGGTTTGCGTCGGTCGCCTCCGCGATCGCGGCCATCTTCTTGTCGATCTTTTTCTGGATGCGCTTCCGCATAGCGGCCAGCTTTTTCACACTGGGATCGCGCGCGCCTCGCTCGCCTGCCGCCGCCGCCTCGGCGTCCAGGATCTCGTCGACCCACTTCTGCATCATGCTCACCATCCGCTCGTTCGAGATGCTGAGTTTCCCGAACGACGAATGGGGCACAAGAACAATGTCCCAGTCGCCGAACGCGATCCGCGCCATCGCCTCCTGTCGCTTGGACTTCGAGAGGTCGTCGGCATCGAACGCGAGGATCTTCGCGTGCGGATACGCCTTGAGAATGTCTTCCTTCCAGGGGCCGAGGAGGTTGGTCGGGACCGTGATCATCGGTTTCCGCGCGCGCCCCGTGCGCCGCATTTCCATCGCGGAGACGATCATCTCGAAGGTCTTCCCGGCGCCGACCGCGTGCGCCAGGAGCGTGTTCCCGGACGTCATGACGCGCCAGACGGCCCGGAGCTGGTGCGGGAACAACGGGAACGGCAGCGACAGGCCCGGGAGTGCCGACGTCCGGACGCCGCCCTCGGCGAGGGGCTTGTCCATGTTCGCGAGGTGCGACCCGTCGAACGCCTGTTTCACCGTGCGGTTGAACCGCTCGTTGTACGTCTCCAGGAGTCGGTCCTGGACCTCTTTGTGCGCGAAGAGCCATTGGGTCCAGCGGTCACGGAGGGCTTCGACGTTCGCCCGCGCCGCCTCGGTCTCGACGACAGCCTTGATGTAGACCCGGTTGTCGCCCGAGCCTTCCCACCAACCGAGTGACGGCGCGTTCAGGTTCAGCGCGTCCTTGAACAGGTCGGTAAATCCGTGCACATACCCTGTGCCGTACTTCACCGCCAGCGGGTGCGTGCGGCCAGCCTGGACGGTCTCGGCCGTGAAGTCGATGTTCCACCGCACGTAGGTCGAGGTGGCGTCCAACGTCAGCGATATACCGGTCCGGTTCCCGACCTCGTCCTGGACGAACTCGGCTATGTCCGCTGGCGGGATCCAGTGCGACCCGAGGGTGAGCGCGACCGACCCGTCGAGGATGTCTTGTTCCGTCTTCGGCACCGGCTGCACGAGTTCCAACGCGGTAATGTTCGCCGCGAAGTCCCCCTCGCCCGACTTCGCGTCTTCGAGTTTCGTCACCACGTCGCCGGAGAGATACTCATGCGCGATAACAAACCCGCCTTGCGGACTCCGGAAGATACGCCCCTGGGCGAGCAACGTCTCCTGGAGCGCACGCACGCGCATCTCGATGATCCCTTGGGTGTGCCCCGTGATCTCGGCCATGTACGGCCAGTTGATCTCCCCCTTGGAACTCAACGACGCCATCAGCGCATCGAACGGCGTCTCCGCGTACGCCACTTCCGTTGACGGATGAATGACCCGCTTCGTGAAGATGTCGGACTTCCCGGTGACGGTGTTCTGGATCGTGATCTTCGTGCCGCCCTTTTTCGTGGGCTCCGTGCGCGCCGTGACCGTGACCAATTCGAGTGCGACGAGGTTCTGTGCCTCGGGGTCCTTGGAGAACGCCTGCCGGTTCTTCTTGTCGTTCAGGTATCCGTGCGTCCGGACGAACTGGTCGTAGGCTTTGGTGAGGGCTTTCTGGTTCAGCGCGATGGTCGCAAGGTCCGTGTCTGGGTCCCGCATCGCGGAGACGACGCCCCGCAACTGCTCGCGCACGCCGATCATGCCGATCACGCGCACCACGGCGTCACGGTCGACCCGCAGCGTGCCCTTGACCTTCTTCATCGGGGTCACGTCCACGACCTGTCCGTCCGCATCGAACGACGTGATGTGCTTCCCGTCCGCATGGACGCCGAGTTCGCCGACCTTGTAGTCGCCAACGGCGAAGACCGGCGTGTCACTCGTGGCGTTGTTGGCGACCGGCGTGTACGTCCCTGGCACCAGGAACGTTTTCAGCGCGGCCGCGATCTGATTGGACAGCGGGGTGTCCGTGCGCGGCCCCACGGAATAGGACCCGGAGCGCCACATCGTGCCCTTGAGGTTCTCGACGCCGAGGACCAATTCTGGATGCTCGTCGTACCAGGACGACCGATAGACGGTGCGGTCCTGCTCGACTCGCTTTCGCCCTTCCATCGTGATCCGCGGCGGTTGCGAGAGCGCGTCGATCTTCCGTGTCGTGATAAAGGCATCCTCGTTCCGCCGGGTCTCGCCCTCCTGGAGCTTCTGGAGCACGATGATGTCCGTGACGACTTCCGTCTTGGCGCTCGCATCAAACGCGGTACTCGGCAACCGCACCGCCCCGAGGAAGTGGGCGCGGTCCATCAGGTACCGCCGCACCGGCGTGGCCGTGCGCGCGTCCATCGTGCCCTTCGACGTAATGAACACGATGAGCCCACCCGGGCGCACGTGATCCATTGCCTTGGCAAAGAAGTAGTTGTGAATCATCTCCGTCAAGAACGACGGGAACACGCGGTCGATGATCGGGTACTTCCCGAACGGCACGTTCCCGATCACGAGGTCTTGCGTGTTTCGGGCGATGCGCGACTTCTCATACCCGGTGCGCTGGACCTTGGCCGAGGGGTAAAGGGCTTGGGCGATAGAGGCCGTGATTGGGTCGAGTTCGACCGCGTTCAGTCGTGACTGTGCACGGACGGCCGGGTCCATGAACCCGAACGCATGACCGGTCCCGACTGACGGTTCGAGGATCTTCCCGCCCGCAAACCCCGCAGCGGTGACCGCCTCCCAGATCGGCCCGTAGAGGTCGTAGGTGAAATGGGCGTTTGGAGTAGATGCGTCGAGCCCCGCGCGCTCCTCCGGGGTGAGGACGTCGTTGACCTGTTGCCAGATCGCCCGTTCGTTGGCGCTCCAGTCCTCATGGGCCGTCTCGCCGAGAAACGCGGACATCTCGGTTGACCCCCACCCGATGTACTTGGCGAGGATGTCTTGTTCGGCCGGCGTGGGCCAGCGTTGCTCTGCTTGGAGGTCCTTGATGACGCGCAGCGCCGCGATATTGTCACTCGCGCGGACCATGCGCGGACGGTCGACAATGGCCGCAATACGCTCCGGGGTGAGTTGGTAGTCTAGAGGAACCGATCCGGGTTCGCTTGTGGCTCCGGAGGGGGAAAGAGCTCCTCCCGCGTCATCTGGACCGCCATCAGGTACGGTAGCTTCGGGTTCCGGTACATCAGCAGGTGGGTGTTGTACTCCATCCGGTGTGACGCCTTCCGGATCTCCGTCCAGAGGACGTCCGGGCCCTGTCGCTCCAGCCCCTTCACCAGTTCCGGGAGAAAGCGGCGCCAGTACGTCTCCGCTTCCTGCTCCAGCGGGCTGAACCCCACCTCCGCGATCGACGGGTATTTCTCCGGGTCCCACGTCGTCGTCTTGTTCGGCATCTTGTTCTCCAGTCTGCTCCTGATCGGTGAGTGGCGCAACATCGGCCACCTTCCGGTCTTCCTTCTGGATGCGCCCCCATCCCAGTTCGAAGTGCCGCGAGAACTCCGCCGCCCGGTCGAACTCGGCGACAAACTTCCGCCACGCCCGGTCGAACTCGACCACGCCCTCCTCGACATACAGGCGAATAAGCTGAACGACGATGACGACGTCCTCTGGGTCAACCCCGACGTTCGCTTGGTTCAGCTTCTTCCCGAGCTTCGCGTAGAGCGCCGCCTTCTTGGCCGCGATCTCGGCCTTCTTGGCGTCCAGGTCCGCGTTCGGCGCCGGCGCTGTGACGGGGTCGGTCCTGATTGCGACGCCGCCGCCCTCGGTGCGCGTCGGTGTGATCCGGACCTTGCCGGGGGTCGTAGGGCCAGCGTCGACCAAACGGGCCGTCGCGATCGCGTCATCGCTCTCACGCCGCGCGTTCGCGAGTCCGTTCGCGCCAGGGTGATGCTTCATCGTGACCACTTCGCCGGAGTCGACATCGACGGTTCGGGTGATGCCCTCCGCGAGGTCCCGCCCCGCCCAATACACTTCGTAGGACACGCCGCCCACCCGCGTGCGATAGAGCGGTGACACCCTGATGCCCATGAGCATCCCTGGGGCAGGATCGCTGGCGGTGGGTGCCGTGGCTCGCGGTGGCAGCGCCCCGGCCTCGCGAAGCGTTGCCGAGAGAGCGTCGATCTCTCGTTGCGTCTCGCTCCGAGCTTTGGCGCCGAGTTTCGGGTCACCAACGAGACGTTCCAGATACTCGAGGCGCTTCCTCCCTTTCTCGGCCGTCGCGGCGGTCATCGTTCCGCCATCCAATGGCGCAGCGACCGCTTTCGTCGGAGGCGCGACCTGCGGCGTGACCGGCTTCGTCGGCTTGTTCCACACCGCTGGCACCGGCAAGGTTACCGGCGCGTCATTGGTGCCCTCCCGGACGCCCATCGACGCTCGCTTGACCTCCGCACGCACGAGACCGCCGAACGTCCGCGCCGCGAGCTCGTCCTTCCCCGTCTGCTCCATGACGTAGGCGAGATAGTCGGCGTCGCGCTTGGACGGGGTCTGTTGGGCGATGACGTAGGACGCGAGGTCGACGTCCGAGGCGAACGTCGGGAGATACGACCCAGACTGGTTGTTGTAGCGCGGCTTGGCCTGCGAGAGGTCGCGCGGGAGGGTCGCCGCCACCGGCGTAGAAATAGAGACTTTCGACCCTGGCTCCGATGTCCCTATTTCTGTACCGGGATCTGTGCTACTGGCCGCGTCCTCCGCTTCGAGGTCCGCGATCATCTCCGCCGCGATCTCCTCGTCCGTCATGTCCTCGACAGGTTTTCTCGGGGCGGGCGGGGGATCCGATGGGGCTATCGCTTCCCCCCTATTTCCGGCCGTCTCTGTCGTGGTAGCAGTCGCGACCTGCGGTGGCGTCTCCGGGACAGTGATCCCGACCGCTTCAAGGACCTTCGCGCCCACCGTACTGCCGTCCAGTGCTCCCCCCGTGACCTTGAATAGCGGGAACGATGGGAGATCTGGATCCTCTTGCCAGCCGGTGAACGTCGCCGTGGGCGTGTCTCCTGGCTGCGCGACTCGCTTGAGGGTGTTGAACGAGGTCACGTACGTCTCACCGTCCGGGAATGACACCCTGGCGACACGTCCAGGACTGTCGCCGTCCGCGATACTCACCAACTTCCCGATGCGACCTGTCGCCGTCGTGACGTAGTCACCGACCGAAAGTGTGATCGTGTCTCCAGGCGGTCCCCCGTCCTCAATTTCTCCAGGGGCAGGCGAAGGCACACCAGGAGTCGTCGAAGGCGGGGAAACCGCTGGAGGTGAGCCAACGGGCTCACCAGCGCCTCCCTGCGGGGCGACAGGGGGCGGCGGGAGCTGCGGTGGCGTAACCGGTTGCGTGACGACAGGCGGCGGCTGGGGCGGTCCAGCGACCGGCGTGGGCGGTCTCGGTGGCTGATAGGGTCCCGTGAGTGGCCTAGTCGGCGCAACCGGCGCAGTGGTGGGCCCCGCGACAGGATGGACGACCGTATCCCCCGCCTTCGACGCCACCCTGGACGACTGCGCCACCTTGCCAGCCGCGTAGGCTTGTGCGCTCGACCCCATGACCGCGCCCGCGAACGCCCCGAGGATCGCTTCCTCCGCGACCCCCTCGTGCCACGGCTTCCCGGTCATCCAATTCTGAATAACGCTTTCCTGGACGCCCTGGGGGAACTCTTCGAATACCCCCTCCTGGAGGCCACCGCCGACGATCGCCAAGAACAGGTTGTGGGCCGCGACCTTGTCCGCCGCCGCGCCGGCCAGAAGAGTCTCGACGTCCACGACGCCCATTGCC
>CALBET010000126.1 GCA_937888665.1 uncultured Acidobacteriota bacterium | reverse complement strand
TTCCGTCCAGGTGCGGCCATGGTCGGTTGATATGGTCTCGCCAATGCCGGAGGACGTACGGACGAGGGTCCACAAGCTGCCGTCGCGGCGCTCGACGATCATGTGCTCATCAAATACACAGTCAGGCATCGTGGCGCGACCCAGCAGCGACCACGTACCCCCTTCATCCCGCGAGACATGAATGCTGGTGCCGCGCTCGTTGGATAAGTCATGGCGATGAGCGGCGTCAGTGCGATCCGAAGCGGGACGCTCCCAGATGGCGGCCGGCAGCAGCCACTCGCCCGTCGAGAGCACCGTCGGCTTGTTCATCATGATGCCATTGGTGAGTCGGCGCGGGGCGGACCAACGCGGCTCTTCGTCGTTGGAGTTTTCGGAGACCACGGCCCAGACGCCCGAGCGACCGTCCCACCAGTTGTACGACTGAGCCCAGAAAAGCCACAGGCGGCCGCGCGGGTCGTGCCAGAGGCAGGGATCATACGCCCGCACCTCGCCGGGAGGATCGATCACCAGCTTGGGCGCCGACCAGGTGTGACCATCGTCGTCACTGGTGACCGCAACGACATAATTGCCGGGCCCTTCGCTTGGCTCATCGGGCCCACCGGCATACCACACCGCCCAGAGCCGCCCACCGGCGGCCCGCTCGATGCCCGGAATCCCCTGAAAGATCCGCGTGCCATCGGCATATTTCGGTCCGGGCTTTGTCTCGACCGGCGGCGGCATCAGGGCCGAATCGTCGGCCTGCACAACGCCGAGGCAAAGGATGACGGCAAGTTCAGCGAGTTGCATGATCATGATACGGTGTAGCTCCGAGATGGGAGTCGTGGTAACGGTTCACTTGTCTGACAGCCAACCGAGCGAGGCGAGAAAAACGTCGATCTCTTTGAGGGTGTCGTCGTATTGGGCGCGGTCGCGCATGAAATAGCCGTGGTTGCCCCCTTCCTGCACGACCAGTTCGCAGCGGTTGCCGCTCTTGTTTATCGCCTGCTGGAAGGCCCGCGCGCCCGCGAATGGCGTGGTGGGGTCGACCGCCACCGTGGATCGTGACGAAGCAGGCCCGACGGTCGGTCGCCTTATGTCCCTGCGGTTCGAAAATGTGCAGACGTTCACTCCGGCCCTCCAGGCCTCCGTTCACGGCCAAGACGGCTTCTGCGCCCCCTCCAGCACCTGCCCACCCGCGAGGAGGCGGGCGCGGAGCTTGTCGTATTCGACCTGCTGCACCGGCCTGCTCCCTTCGATCGCAAGGCAGGCGGCGGTGGCGGCGCTTTGACTCGTGACTATTGACACCGGCTCCATGCGGATGCTGCTGAGGGCGGTGTGGCTGGCAGAGAGCGCGAAGGTGACAGACAGATTGTCTCACTCCGCGGCCTTCAACGCGATCGCCCCATAACCGATCGGATAGGGGCCGGCGCGGCGACCGGTGGCCGTCTTCCCTTCCCGGGCCGCCCCGCCGTCTTTGGCGATCCGCTGATGCTCGTGCGTGTCAGTCCCGTAACAGCCGCGGCTGATCGAGTTCGGCGCGACCTCGCGGCCGAACGTGTGATGCTCGGTCGGATGTCTGGAAGGAGTCCCATCCCGAAGCAGTGCGCATGTACCGGGCCGAGGAACGGGCCACCCGAGCCGATACCAAGGCGACCAAGCGGGCCTGCCGTAGGGCAGGCCACAAGTGGCCGGGAATAGACTGCGCACTGGCTTCCAGCCGGCGGCCAGGGGTGGTTGTGCTGTGCGCACATCCCCCCACGCCGACGAATGCATCGTCTTTTTCACCATCGTCAAACGAACATTCCGTGGTATTTTCTTCATTTTTTCCTACGGCGTCTCGATCGGAAACCCAGCCACCTAAACCGTGCCTACGTCCACAAACGTTCGGTTTTCATCGCTACGGATCGACCGCAGATGCACCGAACACCTCACTATTTGTCGAAATGAACCTCCTGAAGTCATGCACAATATGCCTCGCAATATTCTCATCGCACTACTGCCTTTTTTGACTGCGTTCAACTGCGTTCTCCATGCCAGGCCCAACGTGATTATTCTGGTTGCCGATGACATGGGGTATGGCGACCCTAGCAGTTACGGGGGAACCATGTTTGACACTCCCAACATCGACGAGTTGGCCAAAAATGGCATACTATTTACGGACGCTTATGTTACATCCCCGGTATGCGCACCGTCCAGATTGGGGCT
>CALBET010000125.1 GCA_937888665.1 uncultured Acidobacteriota bacterium | reverse complement strand
CCGGTGAACCCAGCCCCATGGAGCAGGAGTTGCTCGACAAGCTCGACACGTGGGTGCTCGAACACGGCGTCGATAGCGACGCCAAGGCCAGGGCGCTGATCGACTACCTCGACGGGGTGTGTAAGACAGACGGTCATTGGAATGACGAACGTGTCGTCATCTTCACCGAGTACCGAGACACCCAACGCTGGCTGAAAGAGCTTCTGGAGAAATACGATCTCGGCGAGGGCGGCCGCCTGGAGTTGTTGTACGGCGGCATGGATGTGGAGTTGCGGGAACGCGTCAAGGGCGACTTCCAGAAGCCACCGCACATGCACCCGGTGCGGATCATTCTGGCTACCGACACTGCCAGCGAGGGCATTGACCTTCAGGACCACTGCCACCGACTGGTCAACTACGACGTTCCGTTTAACCCCAACCGGCTCGAACAACGTGCCGGGCGCATCGACCGCTACGGACAAACCCACCGCCCGCAGATCTTCCATTTCGTCGGCGCTCACTGGAAGGACGCACCACCTGAAAGCGCCGAGGCCGATCTCGACTTCCTGACCCGGGTGGCCGTGAAAGTCGCAACCATGCGTGAAGACCTCGGCAGCGTCAACCCAGTCCTTGCCGCGGCGGTCGAACGCCGCATGACCGGCCGCTCCGACAACATCTTTCGCGTGGATGCGGTGCAACCCAACACAGCAGCCCGGGACGCTTTAAGGGTCGAGCGGAATCTACGTGCTGAAGCTGACCGGCTGCGAGCTGCACTTGCCGAGTCCGCCCACGAACTGCACTGCACCCCCGCCGACGTCGAACGTGTCGTCCGGGTGGGATTGGATTTGGGTCGCCAGTCGGCACTGCAGCCCGCGACTGACGACCAGACTGGGCAGGCCGTCTGGCAGGTGCCGCCGCTGACCGGATCGTGGGCTCGCACGACCGTGGACCTCATCGACCGCGACTACGGTGCGCGCCCGATCAGCTTTGATGCGTCATTGGCGGCGAAACGCGACGACATCGTCCTCGCCCACCTGAATCACCCACTGGTGGCAATGGCTACCCGGCTGCTGCGCGCGGAGGTATGGGGCGCCGGCCACCTGGCCCGAGCGGCGAGTCTGTCGGTCGACGACCCCGACCTGACCGAACCGGTGTTGGCCGCTTACTCGCGTCTGGTCTTGGTAGGCGCGGACGGCAAACGACTGCACGAAGAGCTGTTCGCCGCCGGCGGGCGGATTCGTGGAGACTCATTCTCCCGGCTCGGTGTCACGGCCCTGGCCGCCCTGCTCGATGCGGCCCTCGGCCCGGCCTCATCCCCGCGTGAGAGTCGGCCCGCCGATCAGGAAGCACTTGTTCGGGCGTGGCCGAAGGTGTCCGGCAACCTCGAGGCGGCGATCACGGCCCGTGCCAAGGAACGCGAAACCTCCCTCAACGCATCGCTCGCCAAACGTCAGGCCGACGAGCAGAGCCGCACCGCCGCACTGCTTTCCGGGTTTGAGAAGTCTCTCCGTGACGCACTCGCCAAGCAGGATCAGGCCCAGCAGTTGTCCTTCGCCGACCTCGAACCCGACGAACGCGATCAACTCAGCGCCGACCGGGCCGCGTGGCAGCAGCGCCTCGACTCCCTGCCGGCGGAGCGGGCCGCTGCGCTGGCGGAGATCACCCGCCGCTACACCTCCGTTCAGGTTCTGTGGTTCCCCGCGGCGGTCGTGCACCTCGTTCCCGGGAGACACGGCTCATGACTCGCACC
>CALBET010000124.1 GCA_937888665.1 uncultured Acidobacteriota bacterium | reverse complement strand
TGTACTGGCCGGCCGCGGTGTTGCCAGGCGGGGCTCTCGGTGCGACGCGGGACTTCCACCACGGGCTGCTAGTAATTCAGGAATTGCTCCCCCCTGCCCCCCCTGATTCCGGAGTCGGTGTCCACTGTGAGATCGTACGCAGGTACGATTCACGCCTCCGAGCCTCAGCGCGTTTACGGGGGAAAGGGAACACTGAAGATGTCGGCCACCGAACCTCGACCGGATGGGGACGCTCCACACGATGGAGACGTGCTCATCAGCCTGAGGGAGCGACGCCCGCCAGTCTACGCCCTGAGTCTCGTGCCGGGGGAGCCGCAGAACTGGCACCGAGCAAGCGACCGGCTCCTACGACTGGCGCGGCTGTTCGCGGCGCACCGCTCCGTGGATGCCTGGTCCACACGGCACGGTTCAGCGTTGGCGCGTGCGGGAATCAGGCCACGAGCATGACGGGACACACCAGGACCGTGCTCAGGGATGTCGGCGTGACGCTGCAAATCCCCGGCGTCATGGCCTTGGTGTCAGTGCCCGTTGCTCTGGCCTCTGCGGAACACTTTGCCGTCTGGCCGTTGCTGGTGACCGCCGCGGTCTCTCTCTGCATTGGCCAAACCCTGTATCGCGTATTCCGGACAGCCGGTCCGATGGGGGTGAGCCACGCGATGGTGACGGCGCTCCTGACCTGGACCCTGGTGCCCCTGGTCGGGGCGTTGCCGTTCGTGTTGATCACCTCGCGCCTGGCTGGGAACGGTGTGGACGCCCACGCACTGGCCCTCAGCGAGTGGTGGAATGCCGTATTCGAATCGATGTCCGGATTCACCAGCACCGGGCTCTCGATGGCCGTGCGTCCCGACCAGCTGCCTCACGCCCTTCAGTGGTGGCGGTCCTTTAGCCAGTGGGTCGGTGGTGTCGGCATCATCGTGCTGACCCTTTCCGTCTTCCACCCATCCAAAGATGCCCGGCGCCTGTACTTCGCCGAATCCGGGCAAGACATCCCAACTGCTGACATCACCTCGACGGCGAAGGGAATCTGGCAGATCTATGTCGCGTACACCCTCGCCGGCATCGTTGGGTTACGCCTCACTGGACTTACATGGTGGCAGGCCCTCAACTACGGGATGGCGGGAATCGCGACGGGCGGCTTCGGCCTCGAGTCGGCCAGCATGGGGAGCTTCGGTCGGGCATCGCAGCTCGTCATGCTGGTCATCATCGTCTGCGGCGCCATCAGCTTTTCTGTCCACCGACGACTGCTCGTTCATGCGCAGCACGCTGCCGTCTGGAGAGACACCGAAACCCGAACCTTGGGCGTGGTCCTCGCCGTCGGCGCGATGCTCCTTGTGCTCGAGAACCGCTGGACCGGCATAGCCGTCTCGGGCCTCGACTCGGTGTTCCAGTGGTCCTCGGCGCTCGCCACCGCAGGGTTCAGCACGGTGCCAGTACAACCCTGGAGCGCTTCAGCCAAGCTCCTGTTGTGTCTGGCGATGACCTGCGGGGGCGCCGCGGGTGCGACGACCGGCGGGCTGAGACTTGGGCGGGTGGTGCGCTTGGTCCAGGGCGCGGTGGACCGCATTGTCGGCGTGGCCAGGCATCCGTGGCGACTCCTGGAGCACAAACCGGTCGCCGATCCTGCCGCCGAACATCACGCCGCGCGGCAACTCGAGGCCGCGGTCACCATGCTGCTCCTCTGGGCGATGGCGACACTGGGTGGCACGCTTCTCCTCCTGCACGCCGTCGGACCCGAGGCCCACCTCGACGACGTGCTCTTCGAGGTCAGTTCAGCACTCAACAACGTCGGGTTGACCACCGGGATCACCTCACCGGAGTTGGCTGCGTCAGGCAAGCTTGGCCTTATCCTTCTGATGCTGCTCGGTCGGCTTGAGATCGTGCCTGTCCTCGTGCTCGGCGCGCTGATCTGGTCCAGTCTGCCCCCGTCGTTGACCACGGTGAAGGCGCTGCGCGGGCCCCGTCCAAGAAACCACGAGATGATGGACCTGAGATGACGCGGCGCTGTCCGGCCATACGACGCATGCTGAAGATCTTCGGACTCGTCGCTGCTGCCCTGACTCTGCTCGTCGTTGCCGCTCGGTGGGTGGGCGCCGACCGGTGGACGGCACGCACGCGGGGCCTGCGGAGCGCGCTCGATGCTGCCCGCATGCCGGTCCGGCCCCTCGTCGTCGACGTCGCCGAACTCGACGGACTGCCAGCTCCGGTTCAACGCTTCTTTCGGGCGGTGCTCACCGAGGGACAACCGCTCGTCGCCGGCGTACGGCTCCAGCACACGGGGACGTTCGACATGGGCGAGACCACCGATCAGTGGAAGACGTTCAGGTCGGACCAGCAGGTCATCACCCAACGACCGGGGTTCAGGGACGTCGACCGCGTCTACCTGGACTACCGGTCAGTGCACCCGGTAGGAATCGACGAGATCGCCGCTCCAAGCCACGATCGCCGCGGTGCCCTGTGACGCCGTCCTCATCGGCACGCCAGCCGACCTGGGCCGCTTGTTGACGTTCGACACGCCGTCCGTGCGAGTCCGGTATGCGCTGCAGGAAATAGGGGCGCCCGACCTCTCCGAGCTGGTCGGCGGGTGGCTGGCACGGCGGGACGACCCGGTGCCGCGGTCCGGCTGGCGGTGCCATCGACCGGATTTATTCCCATCGTCTCGACGTCTTGTGTGAAATTTTCCGCAGACCGACCGGCGACCGTTCGTCGCCGCCCGCCGATGGACAGGCGTGGCGCGGCCCCGAAGTGGGTAGGAGCCACGGGGCGCGGCGGAACGGAGCATGCAAACAAGAAGCGTGGAGGATCGCATGTTCAACCACATCTTGATTCCGACCGACATGACCATCCATGCAGAACGCGCCGTTGACATCGCGGTCGACCTGTTGAAACCGACCGGTGGAACGGTGACGCTGCTGCATGTCATTCAAACGATTGAAGGACTCGAATTCCACGAACTGCAGTCGTTCTACGCGGAGTTGGAGAGCCGGGCGCGCAAGCGTCTGCATGCGCTCGCTGCCCGTCACACCGACGCCAAGGTGGCCATGCGGACAGAAGTGGCCTACGGCACCCCGATCACGGAGATTCTTCGTCTGAGCGAAGAACGCCAGATCGATCTGGTCGTGTTGTCATCGCACACGGTCAATCGGGAGGACCCCACGTCCGGCTGGGGCACGCTCAGTTACAAGGTGGGCGTGTTGGTCCCCTGCCCGGTGCTGCTGGTCAAGTGAGGCGCGTGACCGGGATGCCGACATAGACGGCGTCGCCGTCCAGACGGGAATGCTTCGGCACGAAGCTGAGCGCCCCGATCTGGCAGCCGGCGCCCGCCTCGACGCCGATGTTGACCACCGTGCCCAGACCGATCGTCACGCGATGGCCGAGACGTACGGGGGCCGTCTTGACCAGACCGCCCTCGACGGTGTGACCGGAGATGTGCACATCTGAGCCGATCACGACGTCGTCACCGAAGACGAGTTGACTGTGGTCGCTGACCGCGAGACTGTTGACATACACGCGGCGCCCGAGCCGCGCGCCGTTCAGCCGAAGATACGCGGTCCACACCGGCGAGCCGCGAAACAACGTACCGGCGAAGAACCGGACGATGTGAATGGCGACCATGTAGCGCACCCAGTCGAGCAACGGCCAGTCGAGATCGGCAATGCGCATCTCCGCACGCGGTGGAGTCCGCCACCCTGTGAGCTTCGTGGCCAGAGGCGAGAGGCCGATCAGGGCGAGGGCGAACAGCACATACGACGGTGCCACCATCAGACTGAACACGAGGAGCCTCACCATCGGCCCTGGCGCCGACCACGCGGTGAGGGCGGACCAGAGCAGCATGACCGGGAACACCGCCAGGCCGCAGACCGCACCCTGGACGACACAGATGGTGACGACGGTCCAACTGACCCGCCAGACAGCGGTCAGGCCTGTGGCCCCGTGCGCGGAAGATGTGGTCATGATGACTGATGGGCGCGGTGCCGATGTTGCGGCCGTGCCGTTCCGGAGTCAGGATCGGCGGCGATGAGTATCGAGTCAAGCGCGTATCGCGACGACCGCCTGCAGATCGGCGGTGACGGAACGCCGTTGGTACTGGTGCCCGGCCTCGACGGCACCGGCCAACTGTTCCATCGGCAAACCGAATTGCTGTCGCGTTCGTATCGGACCGCGACCTACGCGCTCCGCGACACCGCGACCACGATGGAGGCACTCGTCGATGACCTGTTGCGGGTCGTCGATGCCGTCGCGGGGTCATCTGAACGCGCCATCGTCATCGGGGAATCTTTCGGCGGCGCGCTGTCGCTGAGCTTCGCCCTGGCCCATCCGGAGCGCGTGCGGGCACTCGTGATCATCAACTCGTTCCCATATTTTGCGCCGCAGTTTCGACTTCGTCTGGCGATACACGGGCTGCGGATACTGCCGTGGGGGGCGATGCCGATGGCCAGGCGGTTGACGGCGTTTCGACTGCACTCGAAGCACACCCACCAGCGAGAGGTGCGGAAGTTCATCGCGGTGACGCGCTCAGCCACCAAGGACGGATATCTCGGCCGGCTCCGTCTCCTGACCCGCTACGACGTGCGTCACCGACTGCCTGAGGTGGCATCGCCGACCCTCTTTCTGGCCGCTGAGCTCGACCATCTGGTGCCGTCCCTGGAACAGGCGCGCTACATGGTCACGCGGGTCCCTGAGGCGACGCTACGGGTGCTGGACGGTCACGGACACATCTGCTTGATCTCGCCGGACATCGACCTCGCCGACATCCTGCACGAGTGGCAAGACGGGCGCTTGTCGGGCCGCGCCCCGTAGCCGCGCCGCTCGAATGCAGCGGGACTTCCACCACGGGCTGCTAGTACTACTTTGTCAGATCTGCAGTCTCACCGACCGCAGCG
>CALBET010000123.1 GCA_937888665.1 uncultured Acidobacteriota bacterium | reverse complement strand
GCTCCGTCGTTGTCTGGAGCGAGACCCCAAGAAGCGCCTACGAGACATCGGTGAAGCGCGTATCGCGTTGGAAGCACCCGAGAGCCTGGCGAACCCCCAACGGACCGATGCCAGTGCCTCGCCCGAGCGTCATGTCCGGCGGCGTCCGGTTGGCATCGCCATCTGGGTCGGCACCGTCGTTCTAGCGCTGGCGGCAGGACTTGTCGCGAGCCGCGTCTTCTGGCCCCCGTCCCAGCCGTCACCCGGCGCGAAGCGGTTTGTCCTCGCGCTTCCCGACAACGAGGCTCTACTGACAGCGGCAGGCGACTTGCTCGCTCTCTCGCCGGATGGTCAAACACTCGTCTACAACGCGGAGCGCGACGGCGTGCGGCAGCTCTTTCGCCGACCAATCAACCAGTTCGAGGCCGTGCCGATACCGGGCACAGAGGAGGGGCGGGCTCCTTTCTTTTCGCCTGACGGCCAGTGGCTCGGGTTCAGGGTGGGCAATCTGCTACAGAGGGTCGCATTGACCGGTGGTCCACCGCAGACACTGACAGCGCTGTCGGGCGGCCGTCGTTGCCGATGGCGACGGCGGGAATCTGGACATCTGGGTGTCCGAGCTGGCGCGCGGGACACTGACCCGCCTGACGACACAACCGGGTGACGACACCCACCCGCTCTGGAGCCTCGATGGACGACATGTGGCGTTCATGTCACGTGACGACGGCCGGGCGACGGTGTACTCGCGGGCCGCCGATGGCAGCGGGACCGCCGAGCGGCTGCTGACCGACGAGGTGATGACCGGGTTCGTGCCCTACGACTGGTCGCTCGACGGTCAGACCCTGTTCCTGACGACCGAGTCTCCGGAGACAGGTCGCGACATCGGGATAGGTCACGCGAAGGGGCGCGGTTCGACATATCCGAACGTCGGTCACACCGAGTACGGAACCCGGACACCCGGATCGTCGGCGGGAAAGTCCTTCGTGTTGCGGGTCACCAGCACGGCCTGGCGCACCCTGGCTGTCGCCCAGACGATCGCATCCGGCAACCGGACGCGTCGCGAGCGGCGCAGCCGAACCGCTTCGGCTGCCGTCCGCCGGTCGACCTCGGCCACCTCGAAGCTGGCGAGGAAGCTGCGAAGGGACGCCTCCTCGTCGTCGTCGGCGGCGCCGACCAGCACCTCCATCCAGGTCACGAGACTGATGGTGCGCTCACGATAGCGCTCGATCTCAAGACGCGCGTCGTCGATGCCGCGGAGGTAATCCACCAACACGTTTGTATCGAAGACGACTTGCACGACCTACCACTCCCGTCGGAGGCGCTGCTGGTACCGAACCCCGTCGACACGACGGCGTCGCCAGAGCCCGAAGGCGGTGTCTTCGTTCTGGCGTAGGCGCGCGCGGGTGTATTCGGCCACAGCGCGACGCACCGCCTCGGCGCGCGAGATACCCTCCCGCCGGCACAGGGCCGCCAGCCCGTCGAGCTGATCGTCGGGTAGCTGGATGATCGTCCTCATTGCGTCATCATATGACGTCATCAATCATCATGACAACCGTCGAGATCGGCGTGAAGAGTCCCCCCGGCGCTCCGCTGGGCGCCGGCGCGACCTCGCGATTGTGGCGACATGTGGCTATAATGGCCCCATGGAAACCGGCATTCGGGAGCTGAGGGACAACCTGAGTCGATACATCCGCCGCATCGAGGCGGGCGAGCGCATCGCGGTGACCGCCCACGGACGCGTGGTGGCCGAGCTCGTGCCCCCGTCCGGAGCGAAGGCCGGTCACAGGAGCCGGTACGATGATTTAGTGGCGGCCGGCGTCATCCGGCCTGCCCTCGAGGACGGCGACCCGCTCGAAGCCTGGCCTGACATCCGGCTGCCGGCTGGAACAGCCGCCGCCTTGATTGACAGCGACCGTGGCGAAGTCTAACCCCGGAGTCCGCGTGGGCCGTCGCCGGGGCGGTGGGCGCAGGGCGCCGAACGTCCTGTCGACCCGCTACGTCGAGTCCAGCGC
Organism: uncultured Acidobacteriota bacterium; assembly: GCA_937888665.1. Classification (GTDB taxonomy): domain Bacteria; phylum Acidobacteriota; class Vicinamibacteria; order Vicinamibacterales; family UBA8438; genus UBA8438. The sequence goes on along the minus strand of CALBET010000123.1, from coordinate 563 downwards.
GTTGGTGGCGGCGTTGCTGGAACGTGACGGGGCTGCCCGGGCGTCGATACGCGCACGAGGGAGGCGGGTCACGTCCACGCTGACGCTCGCCGAAGCCGCCCGCGCCATCCTCCGCGGGCGTGCGGCCGGGCGGCTGAGCGAGACCGACGAACGCGCCGCCGTCCGTGGGCTTCAGGTGTTCGCGCGTCGCTGCGACCTCGTCGGCGTGACTGACGCGGTTCTTGCGCGAGTCGCCCGCCCCTTCCCGGTGGAACCGATTCGCACACTCGATGCGGTGCATCTGGCGACGCTGGAGGAATTGGCCGAACCGCCCGCACTCGTGACGATCGTCACGCGGGACGCGCGGGTCCGAGACAACGCACGAGCGCTCGGCTACGCCGTCGAGTGAGCCGTGGCTGCTCCCTCACCGACGCCGACTTCGTCCACCCCCGTGACACGCGATTTCGTGCGCACGTGCCAGACGCCTGTGCTGGTCCTGCCGGATGATTCCGCGGCGCATTCGTACGCCGCCGCCATGGAGACCGCGATGCTCGCGCCGAAGGCCGCAGTGAGTTTGTTCCCGT
>CALBET010000122.1 GCA_937888665.1 uncultured Acidobacteriota bacterium | reverse complement strand
TCCTCTCAGCCCGCGAACTCCAACACGGCGCTACCATTCTAGCGTGGGCCGGCGCTGCGCGGCGAGGGGCTCGTAGGCGACCAACCGATATAATCCAACCACTCACGAACACGGACATGGCCCTCAGCCTCGGCACTCGGCTCGGCGTCTACGAGGTCACCGCCAAGATCGGCGAGGGCGGCATGGGGGAGGTGTATCGGGCACGCGACACGCAGCGCGACCGCGACGTGGCGCTCATGTCCGAAGCGTTGGCCTGCGTCAGGATTGATCCGCCTCTCATGATCCTCTTCGGCGGCATGCGTAACTTGTTGAAGATAATGGTGCCGGAGGCCTGCGCGCCGTAGCCTTGGCGGAGGCGGGTGGGGGTCGAACCCACACGGACCGAAGTCCACGGGATTTTGAGTCGGATCGAGGAGGGGGACTCAAGCGGAAAACCACGGAAAACATTGGACACTTCGAGAGCGTGATAGGAACCGGGAGGACCCAAACGGACGCGATGGGATTCCTCCCGGTCATCCTGCGGTCATCCAAGGCCGACAGGTTCGCCGGTCAATCGATGACCGTCTGGACAGGCTGGTCGACCTTCTGTCGAGGTGGTCAATGGTCGGGTCGCAGGATGAGATCGAGTTCTCTCGCGCCGTGGACGACGCGCAAAATCGTGATGGGAGACGTTTCTGGATCGTAGAACACGATCCAACGGAAGACGGTCCACCAGCGCGCCCGATCGCCGGTGAGCTCAGGGCGCTTCGCGCCGGCGCCTGGAGTCGAGGCGAGCCGCTCGAACGCCTCCACGAACTTGGCGTGGACATGCAGCGCTCGCTCTGCGCCATCGTGCTCCGCCACGTACAGGAGGATTTCGCTGAGATCGTCCTCAGCAGCTCCGGTGAGTCGGTAGCCAGCCGTCACTCAGGCTTGTTCCTGGAGCCGTGCCCTCAACCGTTGCATGGTCGTCGGTCCGTCCTTCACTCGGCCGTGCTCGACGTCCCGCATCGCAGTGTCCACGAGTCCTTGGAAGTGCTGTCTGGCGCGTATCTTCAGCTCGGCTGGGAGCCGCCCTTCTTCGTCTTCCGCCAGCCCTTCGTAGATCCACTTCTCGAGCAGCCGCCGGTGTTCGGCGTCCTCGAGCAAGCGCAGTCCATCGCGGACCACTTCGCTTGCGCTTCGGTACCGCCCGCCAGACACCATTTTGTCCACGAACGCGTCTTGGTCAGGGGGCAGGGATACGTTTCTGGTCTGTCGGTCAGGCATAAGTGAAGTATCGGCGGGTTTTATCTGTGTGTCAATATTCGCCACATTCATGGGTCCGCATGCTGCAAACGCTAAGAACCCTACGCCTTCGCAGTCCCAGAGAGACAAGTCCCCACGGTAGTGGCCGTGGGGACATCCCTCGTTTCCAGCGCGGATGTGACGCGGCAACTAGTCAGCACGACCGCCAGGAAGCCCTTGTCCTGGGTATCTGCTACCTAGCCTGCCGGTTCCACGTTTTTCGAGTCAGCGGCTTCGACCACAGTGCCGGCGAATCTCCGCCCCCAGCCGGAGACCTCAATTTCGCGGGATGGATAGAGCAAGTAGCCAGCACGGCATCGAGCAGGAGCGGGGGCGGATCGTACCGTGGGTGTTTCACCGCAACGGCACGCGAATCGCCAGCTTCCGGTTCGCGTGGCGGGCCGCGTGCCAGGCTTCGGGATCTCCACGCCGAGTGCCACACGACCTTCGCAGGAGCGCCGTGCGCAACCTCGTTCGGGCCGGGGTGTCTGAGAAGACCGCGATGATGCTAACGGGGCACAAGAC
>CALBET010000121.1 GCA_937888665.1 uncultured Acidobacteriota bacterium | reverse complement strand
AGGCGAGAAGAGGGAAAATACCGGCAGTATTTGACCGATGAACAACGCAGATCGGCGGGATGCAGCGCCTGTCGAATGCAGTGTGACTTTCACCACGGGCTGCTAAGGACCCGTAAATAAATAAAGGTGTCATCTGGACGCCGAGGCATCCCGCCCACGTATCCAGCGTGTCGCCACCGTCCGCGCCACGGCCAGCCAGCAGGCGCTGCACATAGGCCTTCACGGTCGCCAGCACCTCGTCCACGTCGGCCGCGTCGAGCGACGGGCTCGCGTGGAAGCGCACGGTGTCGAACGGATGTGCACGTTCAGATTCAGATTCAGCGCCCCCCCGAACCACTGGAGGATCGCGACCACCCCGCTCCGCCCGTCCTGCACGCCGGCGGCGCGCGCCTGACGTCGGAGGAATCCCAGGATCGCTCGCATGGTGCGTCCCACCACGGTGCGGCAGAGAGCCCCCCGAGCTGATCGGCCACGGTTGGCATGGCGGCGGCAACCACGGTCGTCTCGATCGCGGCCAGGAAGCTCCCCCCCAGCACGCCGGCGGTGGCCACCACCCGCCGGGCACCCACGATCTGTTCCTCCATCACCGCATGTCCCATCGCATGTTACGATTCGTGAAGTTCAGCACACACCAACCAATCATCATGAGCGAACCGACGACGCCCCGCACAGTGCAGTGCGTAAAATTTCAGAAAGAGCTCCCTGGCCTCGACGCGCCAACGTGGCCAGGCGAGCTGGGTCAGCGCATTTACGAAAACGTGTCCGCCGAGGCCTGGAAGCTCTGGGAAGAGCGGATGAAAATGATCCTCAACGAGTATCGCCTGATGCCCTGGCAGAAAGAGGCCCAGGATCTGGTGGCGAAACACATGGAGGATTTCTTCTTCGGCGAAGGATCGGCCCTCCCGCCAGACTACGTCCCCGAACAAGGCAAAGCCTAGGTTTTCCAGGCGACTGTGGCGCAGGCCTTCAGGCCTGCGATCGCACGGCTGAAGCCGTGCGCCACCCCGGGGATCCAGCGCGGCGCGCCTGGCCCCGGGTTCACACGACGGGTATCGGCGGATCGATGACGACGTGTAGCCGGTCGTGGGCCTGTCGCAGGGCGCGCACCGCGTCACCCGACTCCGCGGCGCGCGTGAAGATGAACCCGAGATAGCTCGCCCCCTCGGGCAGCGGCTCTAGTCGCTGGTCCGGCTTCGCGGTCACGACCACATCGACCACCCCGGGCACGGCGCGCGCCGCCGACACCCCCTCCACCCGGCGGTAGGTTCCGGCGCGCGGAATCGGGATCATCATCACCGCCGATGCCCCAGGCTCGAGACGATACCCGTGAACCGGCTCCCCGATTGCGTGGCGCAGCAGCAGTTCTTCGAGCGAGACGACACGGTCTCCGTGCCCCCGAAACCCGAGCGCCCGCGCGCACAACCCCCCAATCGGTCGAGCCGCCACCTCCAGCAGGTAGACCCCGCGCTCATTGACCCGGCATTCGGCGTGCACCGGCCCATGGTGCAACCCGAGCACACGAATCGCCTCCGCCACCGCCTCGACGATCCGGTCCCGTTGGGTGTCCGGCTCACCGGACGGCGTCACGTAAATCGTCTCCTCGAAAAACGGCCCATCCAGCGGATCCGGTTTATCGAAGAGGGCGAGGACGTGGAGCACACCGTCCTTCAGCACGCCCTCGAGCGCGTACTCGCGACCCGGGATAAAGGACTCCACCACGAGCTGGGCGTCGGAGGGATCGCGACGTTGGCGAATCTCGCCACGCGCCAGTAATCGGCGCACACGAGACACCGCGGTCCGCAGTTCGCCCGGATCGTCCGCTCGGATCACACCGCGGCTGCCAGACAGCGCCAGCGGCTTCACCACGCACGGAAACGCGACGTCGCCTAGGAATCCCTCGAGGTCCGCGTCGACGGGCAGCTCCAGAAACGGCGGGCACGGCAGCCCGGCCGCCGCCAACCGGCGACGGGTGTCGAGCTTGTTGCCACAGACCCGGACGCCCCCTGGAGGGTGCCCCGGCACCCCGAGCGCGGCCGCGGCCAGGGCCGCGAACAACGCGGGGCGATCACCGACGGCCAGCACCCCGTCGACCGGCCCCTCTCGAGCCATGTCTTCGATCGCGGCCAGGGACTGCGGCTCGTCATGAAAACGCACCGGCACGGCGTTGTCACGCCAGGGATTGTCGAGTTGGTGGCAGCGATCGGTCGCGAAAACCAGATCGATGCCAAGATACTCCGCCGCCTCGCCGAACGCACGGGTCTGATACCCGGTCGTCGTGGCAATCAGCAACACGCGAGGCATGATTCACCCACCGCCACGGCGTACGCCGACCGCCAGCCGTTCCATTCCCGCACCCGTGTCTTCACACCAGAGCCACCTGCTCGGGGGACGGCTCCGCTCAGCAGTACCACGGTTCGTTCAGATACGGCACGGCCGCGCGGTCCATGGAGCCGGAGACGCGGGTTGGGGTCGCAACCCCAAGACAGTCCGCGGTCAGCGCCAGCAGTTCATTGAACAGTTCTGACCGCGACGCGGAAATCCGGCGCCCTACCGCCGCGGCCACCGCCTCCTGCAATCGATCGACCTCCGGGTCTGGGTGGGCCCACGGGTACACGAGAAGACGTTCGTCGAACGGCGCCAACGTCGCCCCCAACTCGTCTCGGTCGAGCTGAAGCAGGC
>CALBET010000120.1 GCA_937888665.1 uncultured Acidobacteriota bacterium | reverse complement strand
GGCGGCGAATAGGCTGTGGCGGCCGTTGCTGTCGTGTGCGCCGGCCGTTGGCTGCCCCGGCTGGACTGGCGTGACTGGCCGGATGATCACGCGGGCCGGCAGGTCCAGCCGCCGTTGCAGTTCCTCCTCGGTGCCAAGCGCGGCAATCTGGCCCGCCCGTAACACGCAGATGCGGTCCACGAAGCGCGACATCACCGGCAGGCGGTGCGAGGAGAGCACCACCGTGCGCCCTTCCACGCTGCCGAGCAACTCGAAAAGTTCCGTGACGCCCTGTCCGTCGAGCCCCGAAAGCGGTTCGTCCAACACGAGCAGCCGGGGGTCGCCCAGCAGCGCCTGCGCGAGGTTGAGCCGCTGGAGCATGCCTTTGGAATACGTCCCAACCCGGCGGGTCGCCGCCGCCGACAGCCCCACCTGATCGAGCAGTGGTCCCACCGCGGTCAGCGGCACGCCTTTCAGCCGCGCGAAATAGCGGAGCGTCTTCTCGCCGGTCTGGTCTTCGAACAGCGTCACCCGCTCCGGCATGAATCCGAGCCCGGCGCGCACATCGCGCCAGTCGTCCGCCGTCGGCTCCTTGCCGTCCAGCAACACCCGGCCGCTCGACGGGCGAGACAGGCCGACCAGCATCCTCAGGAGCGACGTCTTGCCCGAGCCGTTGCGCCCGAACAGACCCAGCCACTCTCCGTCGCGGATCTCGAGGTCGAGCGAGGCGACCGCGGTGACGGTCCCGAAGCGCTTGGAGACTCCTTCGAGGTGGATGGTCACGGGGTGTCCTCTCCCGGCAGATGAGGCAGCTTTTCCATCGCCTGGTAGTACTGTGGCGGGTGGGCCGGGTACCGCTCCAACAGCGCGGCCCAGTCGTTCATCGACGGCGACATCTGCGGCGAGGCGTCGAGCACCGCCGGAGCCCCTATGACCGGGAACTGCCGTTCGGCGAACGCCAGCAACTGGAAGACCGGGCTCGTCAGCAGGAGCTTCGAGAGCGGGTACTTCCACAGGAGTGCGTCGACGAGGGTGGTGGACCGGTAGGGCGTCTCACCACGTCCGTCGCCGTCGATGTCCCACCCGCCGTAGTCGCTCCAGAAGTTGCCGCCCCACGTCTGGTCCCGGGCGGCGACGAACTTGACCTGAATCTCGTTCTGGATGAACGCGTTGTCCTCCATCAGGTTCTCTTCGGACCCGCCCCAATAGTGCCCACCGAGATTGTTCCGGGCCACGAGGTTGCCTCGAATGCTGTTGTAGAGCGAGTTGTAGATGAAGAGCCCCTTGGTGTTCCCGATGACCACGTTGCCGTCGGCCTGCCCCCGGGTCACCTGGACCCACAGGAGGCCGTGCGTGCGGTTGTCGTGCAGAATGTTTCCGACCGCCGTGATCCGCGACGAGAACATGAGGGCCAGACCGACCAGGTTGCCGTGCGCGTAGTTGCCGCGGTAGTGGGTGTCGTCGCACCACATCGTGTGCACCGCATAGCGGGACGCGGTGATCTGGTTGGTGTCGACGTTCGCCTCGTTGGTCAGCTCCAGGTAGATGCCGTCGCGGCAATGCGACAGCTCGTTGCCCACCACGCGCGCCTCGTCTGCGTCCCACAGGTGGACGCAGTCGCCCCGCTCGTTGTGCGAGGCCGACTGCAGCCCGAGGACCCGGTTGTCGCGGACCTCGACGCCGAGGGCGCCGTTCACCCACACGCCGAACCGGCAGCCCTCGATGGTGGTGCCCACCACGCGCGCTCCCCTCGCCGCCTGGTCGACCCAGACACCGGCGTCGGAGAACGCCTCGACCGTGCGGCACCCGCGAATGGCCAGCTGCTCCACCGCGGCGCCGGGCGCGCCGAGGATGACCGCGTGACCGATGCCACCGCCGTCGAGAATGGCACCCGGCGTGCCCCGCACCGTGACCGGCGTGTCGATGCGGATCGGCCCCTGGTGGACGCCCGACCCCAGCACCAACAGGTCGCCTTCACTGGCGGCGGCCAGCACCGCCGCGAGCGTCCCCGGGGCGACAGAGGTCGTGTCGGCGTTCGCGGACACAGGCCACACGAGTAGCGCGAGCGCGACCCCGGCGACCATCTTGGCGGTTGTCTCGGGCATAGGTCGCGGGGCCCGGTGCTCCCGCTTCGCCACGATCAGCTCGGGGCAGACCGCCTCGTTGGTGCCAGTCGCCTGGCAGTCCCAGCACTGGAGGCACTCCTGGTAGTTGATGCGCCCGGTCTCGAACGAGATCGATTGTGGCTCGCAGCCTCTCGCACAGATCGTGCAGCGTGTACACGTCTCGTACCGGAACAGTGGCAGCAGGGGGGACTTGGTCGAGGCCACCGCCAGCGCCCCCCCGAGCGGGCAGAGGAAGCGACAGAAGAAGCGATGCTGCACCACGGACAGCAGCGTGATGACCACGGCGTAGAAGACGAACGCCGGCGGACGGATGAAGATCAGGACATAGGTCTTGAACGGCTCGACCTCGCCCAGCGCCTCAGCGAGCGGTGCGCTCACCACGGACACGGCGAGGATCACGCCGAAGATGGCGACCTTCAGGTAGGGAAGCCACCGCGGCGGCTGCCAGCGGTCGAGCCGCGCTATCAGCGTCTCCGGCGCCACCTTGGTCCAGACACCGATCAGCGCCTCGAGCAGCGCCCCATACGGGCAGACCCAGCCACAGAAGAAGCCGCGTCCCCAGATGACCAGGGTCACGACGATCGAGACCCACAGCATGAAAATCAGCGGCTCGGACAGGAAGATCTCGCCAGGGAATTCGAGCCGCCGGAGTGCGCCGAACAGGGTCACGATCTGCGTGGTGCTGGGTTGGGCCTTCAGCACCATGCCGAGCCCGAGGGTGGCCAGCACCGCCGTCGAGTAGTGCAGGAGCTTGCGATAGGCGAGGAGCCGCTGGCGGAACGCGAAGGCGCAGAAGATCGCGGCGAGCAGCACGGTCGCGAACGGCCCGGCGATCCACGCGCTCCGCCATCGGCTGACCCAGAACGGATCCTCCGAGGCGACGAAGCGGTCCGGCAGCTGGTAGTCGGCTGGGAAGGTGGCGTAGCGACG
>CALBET010000119.1 GCA_937888665.1 uncultured Acidobacteriota bacterium | reverse complement strand
CGCGACAGATGCCCACAACATCCGCCAAGGGCCGTTCGACACCACCCACCTAGAGTACGACTTGAAACGTCGGGGACTGAGACTCGATTGCGTGCTTCTAGCGCCGGGTCTCCTGCTCGTCTTGGAGTTCAAGCGGTCCAAACTCACCCAGGGCGATCGAGACCAGGTCACCAACTACTGCGTCAATCTGGTCGAGTTTCATGAGGTTACCCGGCGTTGGTGTGACGAAGAGGAGTTCGTGCTGGTTCCTATGCTGTGTCTCACCGGCGGTCGGACACCAGGACCGCAAGAGCCACGGCGAGAGTTTCTGCGCCAGCCCTGGAACAGTATCGTTGCCAAGCCGCTGCAGTGCGACTCCCAAGGCCTCGGGGCCGCGCTGCGGGACGCCCTGAGCCTGAGGCGAAGCCGATCGGCGGGGTCGGCGCAGGAGTGGATGTCCTCGCGGTTCGCTCCTTCATCTACGATCATCGACGCAGCCATCTCACTGTACGCGCAGCACGACGTCAGCGCCATCGCCGAACACCAAGCTCCGGCTCAGGAAATCGAGGCCTGTACTCGCGAAATCGCTGAACTGATCGAACAAGCACAAAGAACTCGGCAACGCCTCGTCATCCTGATGTCTGGGGCCCCAGGTGCAGGCAAGACGCTGGTTGGGCTCAACCTCGCATTTGATAGCCGTTTCCGCGCTGAGTCCGTCTTCGTCACCGGGAACGCCCCTCTAGTCGACGTTCTGCATCGCGCCCTGAAAAACTCGTATCAGGGCGCTCACTCTCGGAGTTCCCTAAGAATCCCTTCCGGGTATGCGAGCGAGCAGGGGAAGCAACTTATCAAGATGGCGACCTTCAAGATTGTGAAGGCGCATCGATTCCTCGGGAAACGCGGCACGGAGACCAAAGCCACTGACGGGCGGATCGTCATCTTCGACGAAGCCCAACGCACCTACGAAAAGGGGCGCATGGTGGCCGGTTCCCGCCTCTTGGACCACGAGGCGAACTTGATTCTGAAGTCGCTGGAAGAGTCCTACGGGGATGGAATCGTCGTAGTGGGCCTTCTCGGTGAGAACCAGGCAATCAACCGTGGCGAACGTGGTGGCGGAGCCTGGCTGGAAGCCGCCGCATGTCGTGGCTGGTCAGTTGCTGCTGGCAGCGAAACGATGCGCCAGGTGGACGCTGACAGGGACACTGTCGACGCGCTGGACATCGGGCCGATGGCTGGCGGCCACCTTGGTCATTCTATGCGGTTCTACCGGAACAAGGGGTTGGAGCGCTGGGCCGACGCGGTGCTTGAGGGCAATCGCGGCCGCGCCGAGGCGCTCGCTGCCACTCTTCACCAGGAGGGACACACGGTCTGGGTCACCCGCGAACTGGAAGACGCTCGCAAGTGGGTCCGCTCACGCCGTGTAGGCGTCGAACGAGCAG
>CALBET010000118.1 GCA_937888665.1 uncultured Acidobacteriota bacterium | reverse complement strand
CGGCGACGGCGGCCGCCACACCCACGCCGCAGGTATAAGCAAACAGGTTCAGAAGCGACGCGCCACGCGCCTCATCCATAATCGCGCGACGCGTCGTGCGCAGATCGAGAAAGAGCCACGGATCGTGACCGTGATGACGAGCCCGAATGTGAAAGCGCACCCCGTGCTCGCGTGCGACACGGTCCACCTTGCCGGCCGCGCGCTGGGCGCCGGCAAGCCGGTTGCTGACCCGCGAGTCAGTGGTGCTCCGGTCGTTGTAGACCAGATCCAGTCCAGGCAGGAACGCGTCCAGCGCGCGACCGACACCGGCCACCGAGGCCTCGGGCACCGGCGCGTGAAAACTCTGCAGCAGAGCCAAGGTGCCATAACGGTCCAGCGTGACGCCGGACACGCCCTCCTGGGTGCCGTGTAACAACCGGTAGCAATCGGTCCCGGTTTCGGCAAGCCGATCAAGCAGCGGGGCGCGCTGTTCGAGCGCGCGTCGGACTGCGTCCTTGAGACCGGTGAGCGGCGTGTTGTGGACGGTCAGGGGGTCACCCCACTCGATGCACGGGATCCATGGTGGCACTGTAGTATGAAGCGTTACGTCACAGGCACCAGGCTGGGCGGCGGCGGGAGGCGTTGACCGCGCTCCGGAGTAGCGCAGTCGCGCGACATGGAGTAGCGCAGTCGCGCGACATGGAGTAGCGCAGTCGCGCGACATCACGAATGCAAGTGACCGTGTCCGGACGCGCCCGAGAGCAAGAACGTCGTCGGGCGGCGTCGATCGCCGAACTGCCCTATTTCGCGCTCAGGGAGCGCGGCGATGTCGATTGGGACCAGGCGGTGCTGCAGGTCAGCCGCACCGGATTGAGGCTGAAGACCCCGGGCCGGGAATATCACTGGCACCCCGGATTGCTGCACACCCGGGTGGAAGCGGGATGGACCCACCCGTTGGTCCGGGCGATGGCTCTGGCCCCGGGGGATCACGTCCTGGACTGCACACTGGGTTTGGGCACCGACGCGTCGTTTCTCGCCTGGCTTACGGGCGTTCCGGTGACCGCCGTCGAGCTGCAGCCGGCGCTGGCTTTGATGGCGAACGAGGGACTGCGAGACGCGGGACACGCGGTACGCGTGGTCAACGCCGATTCACGCACGTTTCTGGCAAGTCTTCCCGACCGGTGTTTTGACATCGTCTGGGGAGATCCGATGTTCCCCACCGGGGCGGCGGTGACGCATTCACTGGACCTGGTGCGGCATATTGGCTGCCACGAGCCGCTCGGCCTGGCCTGGCTCCAGCAGGCCCGACGGGTCGCCAGGAAACGCGTGGTGGTCCGAGACATCGCGAACGGCACGCTTCTGGAAAGCATGTTTCCCGACGAGATCTTGCATACGATGAGGCAACGACCGCGCTACGGGATCTGGTTTGGTTCAGATGAGGAGACGTGTCGATGATTCGGCGACCCGGAACGCGGCGACGGGCGGGCGCCAACTGCGGCTGTTATACTCCGCAACGCTGAAAACCCACGACCACCGCAAAGGACACCACATGCGACACCTGACGTCATTGTCCGTCACGGCCTTGCTGCTCGGCACGATCGGCTGTGCCCCCGAGCCGCCGGCAGACACCGCTCGCGAGATGCCTCCGGTGCTCGTGCCGGCCGGCTATGACAGCAATACCGCAACCCCGTTGATCGTGCTGCTCCACGGGTATACGTTGAGCGGCGAGGGTCAGGACGCGTACATGGGGCTCAGTGACCTCGTGGATGACTACGGCTTCATCATGGCGGCTCCCGACGGCACCAGAGAGAACGGCCCTGACGAGAATCGCTTCTGGAATGCGTCGACTGCCTGTTGCAACTTCTTCGAGAGTGAGGTGGACGACTCCGCGTATCTGGCGGGCCTCATCGAGAGCATCAAGGCCGACTACACCGTCGACGAGAACCGGGTGTATCTGGTGGGACACTCCAATGGTGGCTTCATGTCCTATCGCATGGCCCACGATCACGCTGACGCCAT
>CALBET010000117.1 GCA_937888665.1 uncultured Acidobacteriota bacterium | reverse complement strand
GCTGTCCGGCGTACTGATGCTCAGGGTCGGTGTGTCGTTCACGGCCAGCACGCTTGGATCAACCCGCAAGGCACCGGGATTGGCCTCAATTTCCCACTCGGGCTGCAACCAGCCGACGGCGCGATAGGTGGCCTCGCCGACCGTCACCTGCCAGACCAGTTCACGATCGCCCCAGTCGGCCGGCACCGTGACACTGAACACCCGTGTCCGTTGGCGGGGATAGAAGTAATCTGGCTGTCCGCGGTCCGGATCGCCTGGCGTGATGTGGTTGTTGGCACCGACGGGGATGTGCTGTTCTTCGACGTAGTTGCGGTTGAGATAGCCGAAGTGAAACTCGAAGCTGCCGTCCGGGTTATGGGCCCAGCCGTCGAAGAATGGCTGCACCGATTGTCCGGAGTTGAACATGAAGTTCTGCGGGTCCGCCTGCGCGTGCGCGTGGGCGGACGGGCCAAGCACGACGGCCACCCCAAGAGCGATCGTCATCCAGCGTTTTTGTCTAGACATCAGGGTTCCCCCAAAAGGAGTCCGTGCACGGTCGTGGGGCCGTCATTGCGGCCAGAGCGCGCGAGCACCCGAGTGAGGCGGGTCCCGTGGTGAGGCACGGCTCGTGACGTGCCCCACCACGGAATAGGTCTTCAGAAATCCGGCCGCGGAACGCAGCTAGTTGTCGTTCTCGGTGCGCTCCCGCGATTCTTGTCGCTCCGCGACCGCCGCCTCATATTCCTCGTCTTCCAGGTCGTACCACCCGATCCAGGCGAAGGCCATCTCGTCGATCGTGCGCTGCCCGGGCCCGACCCAATTCTTCGGGTCCTTATTCGCCCGATTCGTGGCCGAGTTGTCGAGCCAGCTCGTCACGTGCATGATGGTGCCGGCCGGTATCAGCGGTGTGTCCTGGTCGGCATAGTTGTAGTTCATGTGCCAGTTGTAGTCGAAGGCGGCGCAGTTCGCCGTTTCTGCCTGAACCGGCTGCGTGGGATAGATGAACTCGATGCACTGATACCTGCCAAGCATGTGCATGTGCGGCTGGAACATCGTGATCCGCGCGGCCTTGTTGAATCGCGCGTATCCGTCGGACCGAGCCATTTCTCCCGCCGGGATATCGAGGACGCCAATCGTCTGGCCCTGCGAACCGCCGAGCTGCTGCGAGTATCGGATGTGCTCCGGCTCGGTGCCGACCGGCAGGAACTTGATGCCGAGCTCGACGAGCGCGTCGGTCGGCTCACCGATGGAGTGCAGGTGATAGCTCAGCCGCGCCTCACTATCGGCCGGCAGCTTCATTCCAGAGCCAGCCGGGTAGACCTCCGCCTGCTTGCCGGAGGCATATTCCACGAGGAACGTGCCGCCGCCCATCCGTTCGCCCGACTCGTCCTCTTCCACCGCATAGGAGAGGGCGTGATGCACGACCTGCCGAGCTTTGTCACCCACCGGCTTGGTCTGGATGGCCGTGATGTAACGGTCTTCCTTCAGCCCGAAGTCCGTGTAGAGATCGCCGAAGAGATCAGGTCCGGCGGCCGGGACCGCGTAGGCCGGGAACTGTACGACCAGGTCGGGTTCGCCAATCTGCCACGCGTCGGCCGGGGCGAACTCAGGGGGCGCCGGCGTGTTGGCCGGGTTGCCCTGCGGCGCCCCGCTGTCGACCCACTTCGCGATCGTCGCAATCTGATCGTCCGTCAACGACGGGTCGTTCAGGAAGCTCTGAATTCCGATGTTCCGGTCCAGATGCCACGGTGGCATGGCGCGGGTCTCTACCTTGTTCTTGATCGAGCGGGCCCAGGGGCGCGCGTCCTGATAGGTGATCAGCGACATCGGCGCGATCTCACCGGGTCGGTGGCATGTAACACAGGACTCGTAAAAGATCGGGGCAATGTCGTCGGCGAACGTTGGTTC
>CALBET010000116.1 GCA_937888665.1 uncultured Acidobacteriota bacterium | reverse complement strand
ATACGCCGCCGTGCCCGTACCGCCAGCGCTGCGCACTTCGACCAGCCGCTCCACCCGAGCGTGCTCGATGATCCCTTCAAGCAGCGCGTATGGAAGGTGCACGCGTCCAGCCACCTCGGTCCCGCTCGCCTCTCCGGTGTAGAGCGACTTGAGGACCAGTTCGGCGATGTTGCCTGGCGCCAAACCGATGTCACCCAGGCACATCGGCCGCGGGGGCACGATCGGCTCAGCCGAGGTCGCGGAAGACACGGGCAGGCACTCCGCGAGCGCCGGCATCACTGGTCTCCGCCGCGGGCGTCGTCGGGCCATACCGTGATGGCCTCGAACGCCAGTCGGTGACCGAGGCGGGTCTCGGTCCGATGGAGACTCCCTTCCGGCAACTCCAGCACGCCAACGACGTTGCGCCGGGGTAGCCGCACCCGCCACGGCCGTAGGCCGACCACCCAATCGATGATCGTCCCGGTCGCATCGAGGGCGACCAGGTCGATGGGGAACCGCATGCCGCAGGTATGCACGCCGCGGCTGGGCGCGATCCACAGGCCCTCGTCTGCCTCGAAGTCGCTGCGGCCCAACAGTCCACGCGCGCGCTCGGCGCGGGTGGCGGTCACGCCGACCCGCGCGGCGATGACCTCGCCGCTGTCGAGATTACGAGCCATCACCTGTCGTCCGCGCGGCACCGTGACGAGTTCCATGTTATTGGCCCCCTTTCATGAGTGGGAACAAGACCTTCACGAACTGGATCGCGGCCGGTCCGATAGTGACAATCCAGATGGCCGGAAAGATGCACAGGACCAGAGGAAACACCATCTTCACGCCGGTCTTGGCCGCGGCCTCTTCTGCCCGTTGCCGCCGCTTGGTGCGGAGTGTCTCTGAATACACCCGGAGCGATCTGGCGACGCTGGTCCCAAACTTGTCCGTTTGCACCAGCATGGCGACGAGCGCGTTCAGGTCTTCGACCCCCGTACGCGTGGCGAGGTCGCGTAAGGCCTCTGACCGGGCTTTGCCCGCTACCAACTCGAAGTTGACCTGGCGCAGGTCCGCCGTCAGGTCCGGGTAGGCGGACCCGAGTTCCTGGCCGACGCGCACCATGGCCTGGTCCAGTCCGAGCCCCGCCTCCACACTGACCACCAAGAGGTCGAGGGCATCGGGCAGCGCCAGGCGAACTCGGTGCTGGCGCCGTTTCGCGAGCCGCGCCAGGACCATGCCGGGGAGCAGGTAACCGAGCCCCAGCGCCGCCGTGCCTAGCTGGAGGTTGGGTCGTCCGACCACACCGCTCAGGACCACGCCGACCGCGCCAAGTGTGAACGCGACTCGCAGGGCGAGGAAAATCGACAGGCTTTCCGGGCGGCGGTATCCCGCATGGACCAAGCGAAGCCGCAGTCCGCCGATCTCCTTGGCTCGGCGGGGCACTTTTTCGCCGACGCGCCTTAGAATCTGCGCCGCTGTGTGTGCCAGGGCCTGCGTGTCACCACTACGCTGGGCCGCTCCCGTGACTTCTCGCAGACGTTGGTCGATGGCGGCCGCCGTGGCGGGCCGAAGGGTGAAGGCCAGTGCGGTGACGGCAAGCATGCCGATGAGAAAGGCGAGCACCGGAAACAGTGTCGTCATGTCATACCTCGATCTTGACTACTTGCCTGATCCACACGTATCCGACCGCCTGCATGACGACGGCGCCCAGCAGCATCGCCTGGCCCATCCGTTCCCCAAAGAGCAGGCCCACGTGGTCAGGGTTGATGAAGGAGAGTGCGACGAGGAGGACGACCGGCAACGCCATCAGCACATATCCGGTCATACGACCGTGCGCGGTGTGCACGCGCACCTGACGACGAATCTTGAACCGTTCCCGAACCACGCCCGACAAGTTGTCGAGAATCTCGGCCAAGTTGCCGCCGGTGTCATGCTGAATAAGGACCGCGGTGACGAAAAACTTGACGTCGAGCAACGGCACGCGAGCGGCCAGGTGGTACAGCGCATCGGCCAGCGGCAGACCGAAGTTCTGCTCTTCGAAGGTCTTCCGGAACTCCGTGCCGACTGGGGCATCGACTTCATCACCGATCATCTTGAGGCCAGCGGAGAAGGCGTGGCCCGCGCGAACCGCCCGGGAAATGAGGTCGAGCGCCTCGGGAAAGTGCTCTTCGAACCTATACAGACGGGTGGCACGGCGCTGTCGCACGACCATGACCGGAACGGCGAATCCGACGAGGCCTCCGACCACGATCGCGACGGTCGACCACGCGCCTCCAGCGAGGACCCGCGCCGTGCCGCCGACCAGCCCCGCCGTGACCGCGGAGGCGAGCAGCAACCCACTGGGCGTGACCGCCACCCCTGACTGCTCGATCCACCGTCCCAGCGCGGACCCAGATTCGGTGCCGGTCACCATGCGGTCGACCACGGGCAACGGCCCGGCCGTGGCCGTCTTCACGAGACTGTCGCTGTCTGGCTCGACGGCTCCCGTCATCTCTTGAAGTCGGTCGCCGACACGCTCGCGCAGCGTCTCCTTGGCGCCCCTCGCGATCAACGCGTAGAGCAGAAACATGGCCACCGTGGACACGAGAAAGATCAACCCGACGAGTACCCCAAGTGCCATCACCGCACCTCCATGACACCCGAGAACATGTCGGTCGGCAGGTTCACACCAGAGGCCTGCAGCCGCTCGCAGCATTTGGGGCGGACGCCGCTCGCCACGAATCGTCCGATGACGCGGCCGTCTGGCGAAATGCCCAGCTTGTCGAATCGAAAAATTTCTTGCATGGTGATGATGTCCCCTTCCATCCCGGTGATCTCCGAGATGCCGGTCACCTTCCGTGTGCCGTCGCTCATCCTGGACTGCTGAATCACGAGCTGGATGGCCGAGGCGATCTGGGTGCGCATCGCTTTGTCCGGAAGGTTCACGTTCGCCATCGCGATCATGGTCTCGATGCGGCTCAGCGCGTCGCGCGCCGTGTTCGCGTGCACGGTGGTCAGCGAGCCGTCGTGCCCCGTATTCATGGCCTGCAACATGTCCAACGCCTCTTCGCCACGGACCTCCCCGATGATGATGCGGTCGGGTCGCATACGGAGCGCGTTGATGACCAGTTGACGTTGCTTGATCGCACCCTTTCCCTCGACATTGGGCGCACGCGTTTCCAGGCGGACCACGTGCTCTTGACCAAGCTGCAGCTCGGCCGCGTCCTCGACGGTCACGATGCGTTCCCGCCCAGGAATGAAGGCGGACAGCACGTTGAGCAGCGTGGTTTTACCCGAGCCGGTGCCGCCACTGACCAGACAGTTGAGCCGAGCTTTCACACACTGTCTCAGGAACTCGATCATGGCCGGCGTGAGGGTCTGATGGGTCAGCAGGTCCTCCGCTTTCATCCGCTCGGCGGGAAAGCGGCGGATCGACAGCAACGGCCCGTCCACCGCCAGCGGCGGGATGATCGCGTTCACGCGAGACCCGTCTGGGAGGCGAGCGTCGACCATCGGCGTGCTGTCATCAATGCGCCGCCCACAGGCAGCGACCAATCTGACTGCCG
>CALBET010000115.1 GCA_937888665.1 uncultured Acidobacteriota bacterium | reverse complement strand
CGGGGACCCCCACGGCCCCACGCCGCACCCGCGGGGCGCGCATTGTCGCGCGCCTGCCTTACCTATGGACCGATACCGTCCACTCACCGCGAGGGGTCGGGCACCGGAGCACCGGACAACACGCGGTCGACGATGGGACCGACATGGCGGAGCTGCCGACGGAGATCGAACGCCCGGTCCAGGTCGTCCTGCGACAGCACGCCCATTACCTCCAAGGCCTGGCCGAGCAACTCTTTGAAGTCGAGCCGTTCGTCATGCGAACGCATGGCGGCGCGCTGTACCCACTGATAGGCCTGCTCCCGTGAGACACCCCGCTGAGCCAATTCGAGCAGCACGGTTCCCGAGAACACGATGCCACGCGACCGCTCGAGATTCTCTTGCATGCGCTCCGGGTGTACGACGAGGGCCCGGACAATCTTAGTGAACCGTCGCAGCATGTGGTCGAGCGTAATAAAGCTGTCGGGGATGATCACGCGCTCGACCGACGAGTGGGAAATGTCACGTTCGTGCCACAGCGCCACATTCTCAATGGCGGCCATCGCATTCGCGCGAAGGAGACGAGCAAGTCCGGTCACCTGCTCGCACCCGATCGGGTTCCGCTTGTGGGGCATCGCCGACGACCCCTTTTGCCCCTTGGCGAACCCCTCCTCTACCTCACCGATCTCCGTCTTCTGCAGACCGCGCACTTCGACCGCGAACTTCTCCAGCGACGCCCCCGTAATCGCCAACGCGCCCAGTAACTCCGCGTGGCGGTCCCGCTGAATAACCTGGGACGCCACCGGTGCGGGCGTCAGCCCGAGTGCCGCGCACACTCGCTGCTCGATCTCTGGCTCCAAATGGGCATAGGTCCCGACCGCACCGGAAATCTTGCCGACGCTGACAATCTCTCGGGCGCGTGCGATCCGACTTACCGCGCGCCGCAGCTCGGCATGCCACAGCGCCAGCTTCAGTCCAAACGTCATCGGCTCCGCGTGCACGCCATGCGTGCGCCCGATCATCGCCGTGTCGCGATGCTCCCTCGCTCGATCTCCCACGGCGTCAAGCAGATGGCCGAGGTCGTCGAGGATCAACGCGCATGCCTCACGCATCTGAAGCGCCAGCGCGGTGTCCAGCACGTCGGACGACGTCAACCCGAAGTGTAACCAGCGCGCCGACGGCCCGACCTGCTCAGCCACGGCTGTCGTGAACGCGATCACGTCATGCTGCGTCGTTTGCTCGATCTCGTCGATTCGCTCAGCCCGCACCCCGGCGCAAGACGCGATGTCGCGCGCTGCCTCTTCAGGCACCACCCCCGTCGCCGCCATTGCCTCGGTGGCCGCGACCTCGACACGGAGCCAGGTGTCGTACTTGCGTTGCTCTTCCCAGATGCGGCCCATCTCGGGATGGGTATAGCGCGGAATCATGTGCGCCTGAGCCTCGTGTGTGCGCGGGCGAGCGACGCCTCGCGTTCGTCAATCAGCCGTTTCGACGGGAACTACCGACGCGTCCTCCCGTCAGTCCTCGTGATCTCGGCGGTCGCGCTGGAGCCGCCGAGCCTCGTCGCGCCGTTCGACGATGCGCGTTGGTCCCTGCCGCCGGTCATTCCCGGACCGGCGATCCATATCCGTGGGGCCAGCATCCTTCTTGCGGCGCTGCGCCACCCGGCGCTCCACCTGACGCCGCTCCGATGCGCCGCGACGGTCCACGTCTTCTCGACGCGGATCCAGGCGGCGGTCACGGTCCTCGGGTGGTTGCTCTGGCATGTCACTCCCTTCCTGCGGGTCGACGTTGTGGCACGACCCCGACACTGAACTAGAACGGCAAGGCGACTTGAAGCCCGTGGACGCCAGGCGTGCGACGTGGCGCCCAAGCACCGAGATCCACGGTCTCCGCCACGCGATCCTGGCGCGAAACAATTACCTGCACGTCGCTGCGTCCGCTCGCCTCGAGCGCCTCGCGACAGGTCATCTCCGCGATCTCCGGCACGTTATTCACCCGACTCAGATGCGCGAGTACCAGGTACCGGACCGAGCCCCCCAGATCATTGCGGACGAACAAGGCGAGGGACTCATTCGACAGGTGGCCACGCGACCCGCTGATACGCGCTTTCGTCGACCTCGCGTACGGCCCCACCTGCAGTAGGTCGTGCGCATGGTTCGATTCGATGACGAGCAGCCGGCAGTCGCGGAATCTGGCCCGCAAGACCGGCGTCACGACCCCCACGTCGGTCGCGAACCCGACGGTTCCGTCGGCGGTGTCAATGACGAAGGCCACCGTTTCGGCGGCGGCGTCGTGTGAAACCTCGAACGGGGTAAACCGAAACCCGCAGATCTCACTCGTCGTGTCGCACACCAGCACGCGCCAACCCGCGACCTTGCCAACATCGGCCGATTCCAACACCGCCCTGGTTGTGGCCGTCGCGTAGACCGGCACGTCGTGCCGCCTCGAAAACAGCGCCGCACTGCGAGTATGGTCACCATGCGCGTGCGTGATGACCACCGCCCCGACACTTCCGGACGACACCCCCACGCTGTTCAGCCGACGCGCCACCTCGCGGTAGCTCAGCCCGACATCGATCAGCACCGGCTGTCCAACGCCTTGCAAGAGCGTCGCGTTTCCCGCGCTCCCACTACCGAGCACCGTCAACCGAACCCCGATGACATCCCCCCGTTCGTCGGGCGGGGCATCCCGCCTGGACTGCGTTGCTTCCTCGGTCACATACCGCCTGTATGCTCCCTCGTCGCGCCTGGCCACGCGGGCGCCGCGCCCGCCGAACGATCGTGTACCGGCGGGGCATCCCGCCTGGACTGCGTTGCTTCCTCGGTCACATACCGCCTGTATG
>CALBET010000114.1 GCA_937888665.1 uncultured Acidobacteriota bacterium | reverse complement strand
TGTGGCCGAGTGCGGCCGCGGCTCGCGCGAGCGCGTCGAACGGCGGATACACCACCTGGCGCTCGGTGACGCCCGGCCCGTCGAGCCGATAGCCCGCATCGTCGAGCGGCGCCACCTCCGCCGCCTCCCCGCCGAACGTCGCATCGGCGAGCAGGACAACGTTTGCGGCGGCCTCGACGGACGCAGCCATCGCGTCGTCCGACTCCGCTCCCGATATCCTCGTTCCGCCGAAGGCGAAGCCGATACGGCTGTCCGGCTCGGCAAAATTGATGTCGTACGCGATCACCTTCGCGGGGGCGCTGGCAAGGTAGTCGATAAGCTCCGCGTGGACGATGCGCGGCCACGGCCAGCGTCCGGCGTTTGGTTGAAGGTTGCGTAGCGAGTATTCGTCGATGTCAACGACCGCAATGTTTTTGAGCGCCGTCTCGGGGTGTGCCGTGCGCGCCAGACGCCAGTCGTAGGTCTTGAGTTCGACCGCCTGGAGCAGCTGCACGCCTCCGCTCGTGACCTGCGTCAGCGCCACGTCGCTTCCGAGGACGAGCGCCGACGCGGCGACGCCAACGATGGCGCCGGCACACACGCGACGGGTTCGGGACGAGACCATCATCGGATGAAGAACAGCACCTCCTCACGAGCGTGTCCGAACGCCGAGCTCACGTCAAGTCCAGAGCACACGGAACGGCTGCCCCGACCACAGCGACTGGCGCGAGCACCCGTCGGGGCGCTGATGGCGATCGGCCTGGCCGTCTGTCTCGTCGTGGCGTGGACGCGAAAGTGGCAGTCAGGCGACCATCAGGGTATGCGGGCTGCTAGAGTAAAGTGGGTGCCGATTTATCACGGGATTTCAGAGAAGGAATGAGTTGCTCATGCGCATCTTGATCGTCGGCGGTGGCATCGCGGGATTGACCCTGGCTGGCCTGTTGCGGCAGCGGGGCATTGTCGCCCGGGTCGTTGAGCGACGGCCGGTCCAGCGTGCGTCTGGCTACGTCCTCGGGCTATGGCCACTGGGCAGCCGCGTGCTGAAGGGCCTGGGCCTCTTCGAGCAGCTCGAAGCGGTGAGCGCGCCGCTGGACCAGTTCAGCACGGGCGATGCCAGCGGTCGCGTGTTGGCCTCGTCGCGCATGCCGAAGATCCGCGAGGCCTACGGCCCGATCCACATGGTCGAGCGGCACGAGTTGCTGGGCGTGCTCGCGAGCGGCGCGGGTGGCCTGGTAGAGACCGGAATCGAGGTCGAGCGGCTCGAGCAAGAGGGGGACGTGGTCGTCGGCTTCAGCGACGGCAGCACGGCTCGGTTCGATCTGGTGGTGGGGTGCGACGGTGTGCACTCGCAGGTGCGCGAGCGTGTCTTCGACGTCCAGCCGGTCTCGACAGGCTGGACCGGCTGGGGCTGGTGGATGGACCGGCGACTTTTGGAGGATGTCACGATGACCGAGTACTGGGAGCCAGGTCGCCGATTCTGTGCCCTTGTCCCGGCCCGGAACGCGTTGTGCACGTTCGTTGGGCTGCCCACGCAACATGTGGCACCCGGGGAGGAACGCGACGTGTTGCGCACCGGACTGGCGGGCATGGGGGGGTTGGTCCCACAGGCAGTGGCGGCCCTGGACGATAGTGAAGAGATTTTTCGCACCCACTTTGCTACCGTCCGCCTGGACGCGTGGCACCGGGGCCGAATCGCCCTGGTTGGGGACGCGTGCAGCAGCTTCTTCCCGTTCGGCGGGCTGGGCATTGGCGCGTCTATGGCCATGGAGTCGGCGGCGGTGCTGGCTGACGAATTGTCGCGGGTGGACGCGTCCCGGGT
>CALBET010000113.1 GCA_937888665.1 uncultured Acidobacteriota bacterium | reverse complement strand
TTGAGTAGAGCGGGGAGACGGGTCATGGGCTATCGATTGCGCGAAGTGCTGGGAACTGGGGTCGTGGCCGGGGTGCTGGTGATGGCCTCGGGGTGCGCCGATGGGATGTCGCCAGACGGTGCCGGGGCCACACACGATGCCGCCGGAACGGACGCGGTCGACCTTGACGGCGACGACATCGGCGGTGTGGTGACCAGCGCGGACGGCCCCGAGGCGGGTGTCTGGGTGGTCGCCGAGACCACCGACCTCCCCACTCGATTCATCCGCATCGTCGCGACCGACGACGAGGGGCGCTATGTCCTCCCCGACATGCCGGAGGCGACATACGACGTGTTTGTGCGCGGGTACGGTCTGGTTGACTCTCCGCGCGTGTCGGCCACGCCGGGACAGCACCTCGACCTCGACGGCGTGGTGGCGCCTGACGCGCAGGCTGCCGCCCAGGTCTACCCAGCCGCGTGGTGGTTGTCCATGCTGGAACTGCCGGAGGGCGAGCATTCCCAGCAAGCCCTTGGCAGCACGGTGACCGGGTGCATGAACTGCCACCAACTCGGCAACCGGGCCACCCGCGAGATCCCCGGCGACATTCTCCGCGATTCGGACTCACATCTTGAAGCGTGGGACCGTCGGGTCGCGATGGGACCGATGGGCTCCGCCATGTCGAGCGCGTTCGGTCGTCTGGGCGACCAACGGAGCATGTTCGCCGACTGGACCGACCGGATCGCGGCGGGCGAGGCGCCCGCGCAGACTCCCCCCAGGCCCACCGGCATCGAACGCAACGTCGTGGTCACATTGTGGGATTGGGGCACCGAGACCGACGGCCGTACCGACAGCGCCGCCTCGGACGTGCGTGACGCCACCGTCAACGCCAACGGGCGGGTCTACGGTGTCGTGCAACCGAGCGACATTCTGGCGGTGCTCGACCCCGTCACGCACACCGCCAGCGTCATCAACATCCCAACGAACGCCCCAACCATCCAGGGCCAGACCCCGGAGTCGCCCTACTGGGGGAACGACCCGGTCTGGGCTCGAGAGGCCGACCCCCGCAGCGTGGCGCTTGACGCAGAGGGTCGCGTCTGGCTCACGGGGCGGGTGCGGGCGGCCGACGCCCAGCCGGCGTTCTGCACCGACGCCTCGAACCGCTTCGCCGCCCACTTTCCCGTCTCGCGCGGCTCGCGTCAGGTGTTCATGTACGACCCGGCGACGGAGGCGTTTGCGGAGATCGACACCTGCTTCTCAGCGGATCACAACATGATCAGCGAGGACGACGTCATCTACTACGGGTTCAACGACGGCGTCGGCTGGATCGATATGAAGGTGTGGGACGAGACCGGTGACGCCGAGACGGCGCAGGGATGGTGCCCGGCCGTGCTCGATACCACTGGCGACGGACTGGCCAGCCCGGGGTGGACCGAACCGACCGCCACGCTCGACCCCACTCGTGACCATCGGCTGCAGTTCAACTGCTATTCACCGGCGGTGAACCCGGCGGACGGGTCGGTCTGGTGCTCAGGGAATGGCCCCCGGGACAACCAACTGGTGCGCATCGATCTCGGTGACAGTCCGCCGCAATCGTGTCGCGCCGAACTCTACGTGCCGCCGCCGACCGTGACGAACCCCACTGCGTATGGCAGTGGCGGTCTCCACTTCACGGAGGATGGCGTCGCCTGGCAGGACTGGCGCGGCAGCGGTCACCTCGCGTCGTTCGATCGCAGCCAGTGTGGGTCGACGGCCCCTGATCCGACCGGCCAACGCTGTCCCGAAGGCTGGACGTTCCGCCGGATGGCGAAACCGACCTACCAGAACGCTGAATTCCCGATCAATTCGGACGAGAGTTATCTCACCCAGATCGACCACCACGACGTGCTCGGACTCGGGCGCGATGTCCCGCTCTACGGCGTGGTGAACACCGATTCACTGGAGGTCTTTGTCCCGGACACCGAGCAATTCGTCACGCTCCGAGTCCCGTACCCGATGGGGTTCTTCTCGCGCTCGTCCAACGGCCGTATCGACGACCCCACGACCGGATGGAAGGGCAAGGGGCTGTGGTCGAGTTATTCAAACTATGCGGCCTGGCACCTGGAGGGTGGCGCCGGTACACACCAGAAGAGTGTGAAGTTCCAGATCCGGCCGGATCCGCTCGCAAAGTAGCGGGAGGTGTGACGTGCCCAACGAGACTGGCCAGCCGATCAAGCTGGCCGCGGAGGCGGAGCAACGCTCGGTCGCATCGATCAAGCGCTTTTTCGGAGAGCACATGGACGACGACGTGGGCGACCTGAAGGCCAAACTCCTCCTCGACTTCTTCCTCGAAGAGATCGGCCCGACCGTCTACAACCGCGCGATCGGTGATGCCCAGGCCACGCTGCAGGAGCGCGTCGGCGACCTGGACGGCTCCTGCTATCAGGCCGAGTTCAACTACTGGCGGTAGGGCAAGACCGCAGATCGGGACCGGGTGGCGGTCGCGGTGCGAGGCGTCACCTCGTCGCCCAGCCCTGCGCCATGCGTCAGATCAACGTCTTCAACAAGGTGAGTGCAGGCGCGACCCGAATGCGGTCGGTGTTCACGTAGTCCTTCGCCCCGATGGCTGAAATCTGCCAGGCGTCGCACTCCGGAAACCGGATCTTGAAGTAGCGCAGCCCCTT
Organism: uncultured Acidobacteriota bacterium; assembly: GCA_937888665.1. GTDB lineage: Bacteria > Acidobacteriota > Vicinamibacteria > Vicinamibacterales > UBA8438 > UBA8438. The sequence goes on along the minus strand of CALBET010000113.1, from coordinate 1,282 downwards.
GTCGACCGGCGCATCGGCCCACTTACACTCCACGCACAGGACGGGGAGGCGGCGCTCGACGACCAGGAAGTCGACCTCCCGCCCGTCGGTGTCGCGGAAGTACTGCAGCTCGACGTCGCGGCCCTGGGTGTCCTGCTGGTAGTGGACCCATTTCAGTAGATGACAGGCGACGAGGTTCTCGAACCGGGCAGCCTCGGTCGGCACGACCGACCAGTCGAGGTGATAGTGCTTCTGCTCCTTCTTCACGGCGCGGATCTTGGGCGCGCCGAACGGCGACAGCCGGAAGATCGCATAGAGACGCTCGAAGACGCGCAGCCACGACGCCACGGTCTTGTGGCTGACCTGCAGGTCCTCACGGACAGCGTTGATCGACAGCGGCGAGCCGACCAGTTCCGGCAGCCGGAGCATGAGCAACTCCAGGGTGCCGAGGTCCTGCACCCGTTCGAGACTGGTGACCTCCTCGCGAATCAGCAGGGTCCGGTGTTCCCTCGACCACCGGCGAGCCTCAACTTCCGACCCGCCGAGGTAGGGCTCTGGGAACCCCCCTAGCGTGAGCAGGTCGCCGAGCTCGCCCGCTGTGCGCAGGCGGAGCTCCGCGACCGACAGCGGATGCAGCCGCAAGAGGTGATAGCGACCCTGCAGGGAGTCGCCGCCGAAGCGATAGACCTCAAGCCGGGCGCTTCCGGTCACGAGGATGCGCGTGCCGCTTGGCCGCGCGTCGTAGAGCCCCTTGAGGTAGTTGCGCCAGGCCCTGTACTTGTGGAGTTCGTCGAACACCCAGAGCTTCGAAGGAGGCAGCTCGCGGCGCAGGATGCGCTCCCGGTCCTCTGCAACGTCCCAGTTGAGATAGCCGCGTCGCGCGCCTGGAATCGAGCGGGCGAGCGTGGTCTTGCCCACCTGTCTGGGCCCGGCCACGAAGACCATCTTCCGGCCGAGGTCCCGCTTGACCTGGGCGGCGAGGTATCTGGGGCGATTGGCCATGTTGGAAGACTCTCAGTATATTGTTGTATAGTCCAAAATACTCATTAATTTATTAGACAGTAGTAGAATATGTTGACACCGTGACGCGCCGGGCCAGAAGTCGACCCGGCCCGGCGACACGCATCCCGAACACGGCGGCATGGGGTCGTCTACGCGCCCCACGACCCTCGCCTGAAGCGCCAGGTCGCCATCAAGCTTCTCACGGCGGACCTGACCCTGGACGAGACGGCCAAGCAACGGTTCCTGGACGTGCTCGGACTCGGGCGCGATGTCCCGCTCTACGGCGTGGTGAACACCGATT
>CALBET010000112.1 GCA_937888665.1 uncultured Acidobacteriota bacterium | reverse complement strand
ATCTTGTCGATCGCGGACTCATCACGACCACGGTGACCAAGACGATCTCCGGGCTGGACGCCGCGGGGATCCGCGAAGCGCACCGCGACGTCGAAACAGGTCAGACGATCGGGAAGGTTGTCGTCAGCAGACAGTGAGCAGCAACGCTTCAGACCGCGCTAGGCCCTCGTCGACCATCCCATCCACCCGCTATCGAGCGATCGGCTTGCCATTTATTCGGCCCGTCGTCACTACCCGCTTGACCGTCACCTAATCGCCACCCTTCAGCAGGTTGGGGTTTTCAGCCGCCTCGGCCAGCAGCCGCTTGCGGCGCATGTTCTCGGTGACCGCCTCAATCGCGGCTTGGCTATCAGCGCGGTTGTCGAGACAGTTCGCATCGCCACAACCGGGGTACCCGCAATCTTCACATTCCCATGCCATCAGTTGACTCCTTCTCTCATGGGCCGGCCGTTCCGGCCATTCCGTTCTCAGTGGCCCGCATGCGGGCGTTGTCGATCGTCGCTCTGCTGGCGCGTTCGGTAGCACGAGCCGGGCCTCACAGTCCCAGCGCCTTTGCCTTCGCCGCGTCGTAATCGCCCTGTGTTATCAATCCAGCGTCCAACATCCGCTTGAAGCTGCTCAGCTTGGCAACGTGATCCTCGGCCCCACCGGCAGCCGATTGTTGCTCCAGCGGGCTGATGCCTAACGCCCCGCCGGCCAAGCCAATGCCGACAAGGCCCTCCACACCCGCGTTCGCACCAGCGGCCTCGATGCCGGCAGCCATAGCCGCCTGGAGATTCACAGTTCCCCGCACCCCTGACAGCGCGTCGGCACGCTGTACCACCCTGAGCAACTCTTTTGACGGGGCGTCGTACTCGATGGCGACGATGGCCGAGCTGACGATCTCAAGACCACGCTCGGATCTCCAGTGGTAATTGCGTTCCACGGCTTCCGAAAGGCAACGGGCGAAGCCAACCGCGTCCTGCTGGATACCGACGATGCGGTTCCCCCGGGCTGGGTCATTCGTGTACGACGACAACGCCGCCGAAAGGCTTGAGACCACCTCGTTGAAGAGTTGATCCGCAGCGGCATTGCGCAGATCGGTGAAGTCAAAGACCGCGCCGTTCTGCAGATACGTCGCCGGGACGAAGTTGTGGATGAACAACAACGGGTCGGCGATCCGCAAGGTGTAGCTACCCCGGGCAGTCGCCCCAACTTGGGCGTTGAGATACCAATCGTCCCAGTAGATTTCCGAGGCTGTGCCAAATCTGTTGTTCGTAAGTTCCTTGAGCGACACGAAGAACGCGCGCTGCTGCGCCGAGGGGCGGCCACCGAATTTGAAGCGCTCCCAGGACACATTTATCAGTGGATCCACCAGACCGCCGCCGGCGAAGACGGAACGCGAGTCGCTGGCCCCGGAACTCCATTCGTAAACACCGGGTTCGGCGACGAAGGCCGTGAAGGCACCGCCTTCCATGAAGACCAACCCGTACCCCTGGGGAACGATGATCTTGCTCCCATTGGTGATGACGTCGACAGAGCCTCTGGTGTTCGAACCCCGACCAAAATCAGTCCCGCGCTTCACCGCCGGGAACAACGCCGCCGTCGGCGCCAACCCGTCGGGAACCGTGTAGAAATCCTTCCACTGATCAGCAAGCACCCCACCGACAGCGGAACCAGCCGCCCGAAACAGTCCCATGTCAGATCCCCAAAATCCTCAGCTTGGCCGCTTCATATTCGTCATCGGAAATCAACCGCCCGAAACGCAGATCGGACAACTCCGAGATCTTTTCCGCCGGAGACGGACCCGACGCCATCACCAGCTTCTCCACCATGGCCTCCATACCGGCCCCCAGGGCCTTGATGTCGGCCGAGGTCGCAGCCCTCGGCCCCGACGACCGGGTGATGACATTGAGTTGGTCGGCGACGAAACGGGCCTCGTTTGCGGAATCGGGAGAAATCGGCACCCTCATCGACCATGAGGCGGAGACGATTTGGAACTCCGCCCTGCGGTTGTCGCTATCCTTCAGCTGGCGTCCGCTGGTGACGACCTTCGCCGACGTAGTCGCGTCCGCGTCATGCGCCTCCTGCCCGCGGATAACCCAGTCCCGGAAAACCTCGACATCGGCACCGGACCTCGCACTCACCTTCCCCAGTGCCGGGGAGTCCAGCCTCGATGGATCGAAATCGATCGACGAAAGCATCGAACTCAGCACTGCCGGCGCCTCCCGGCGTCCGTGCTGCTTTCTGATCGTCTTCTCCAGGTTGCGGTACGCCACCACCGCAGCACCACCGCGTGCGCCCTCCAATATCGCGGTCGCCCGTTCAACCCCGTCCTCCACCACCCGGGCGGATTGATCGGTCGCAGCCGAGTAGGCGGCTTTGAGCACGACAAAGACCACGAACAGAACCACTAAACCGATGACTACTTCCACCGAAGACTCCCTCCGCTTGCCAAGGAGGTGCCAACGACAACCCCCCGGTTCCCAACACTAGGGAAGCGGTCTGACAACTTTTCCACTCCCGCGTACCAGTACGCTTCCGCCGGGATGATCCGTTCGGCGTACGACGCGCCACCGTGCGCGTTGTTTTCACCCAGCCGGATTTGGTTGCCCAGGTGCGCTTCAGCTTGCGCGTAGGTCTGAAAATACGTAGCAATCCGCCATTCAGTCACTCGTGTGCGCTGAGTTTCAATGGCCCAGATTGGGCCGGCCTTGGTGATGTGGCGACCACTGCGGTCGCTGACAACCCCGTCGGACGACGTGCCGCGAACGCGCATCCCGGCGCGCTTGGTGGGCGACTTCCTCTTTGTGTGGCCGATAGCCGTGCTTTGCCTCATACGCTCCAGCATCCTCGGCCCGTTGACGGTGGCGGCAAGTAGTCGACTACCCGATTTTCGCGCCGGCCGGATCCAGGTTGGACCCCACGTGCCAGGTAAGTAGCCGTAGAAGCCACCGGCGAATTTCCAGGTAGCCGACTACCTGCTCTCGACCCACCTCCTTGCCAAAGGATT
>CALBET010000111.1 GCA_937888665.1 uncultured Acidobacteriota bacterium | reverse complement strand
GTGCGGGCTCGTCTACGCCGGTGCGCAGAAGAACCTTGGCCCAGCCGGTCTCACCCTGGTGATGGTCCGCAAGCACCTTGCGGAGCGTGGGCCCGAGTCCTTGCCGACCACGCTGCGCTACGCGGTGGCCGCCAAGCACGGGTCTCGGTACAACACGCCGCCGGTGTTCGCGATCTACCTGTTCGGCCTCGTCATGCGCTGGCTGCGGGAAGCGGGTGGACTGGTCGGGATCGAAGCGCGCAACCGCCGAAAGGCCGGGTTGCTCTACGATGCCATCGACCGTACCGGGTTTTACCGCGGCACCGCCAACCCGGCGAGTCGATCGCTGATGAACGTGACGTTCCGACTCCCAACCGAAGAACTCGAACAACGGTTCGTCGCTCAGGCCACCGAGGCGGGGCTGTCAGGACTGAAGGGCCACCGGTCGGTCGGCGGACAGCGCGCGTCGATCTACAACGCGTTTCCCGAGGCCGGGGTCGTCGCGCTGGTCGACTTCATGGACAACTTCGAGCGCGCCCACGGCTAGGGTGTTCCAGGCGAGGCGTCCGCCTGGACGGCGTTGTGGTAGCGTTAATCGCTGGTCAACAGATCATCTGCAAGTCGGTTCATCAACCGTAAAGGGCTCGCCCCTCCACATCCGTGAGACAGGTTCAAGGTTCCGTCGTCTGCCCCCAGTGCGGTCGCCTGGTTGGCGTCAACGAAGAGAAGTGCCCGTTCTGCGGTTCCTGGCGACCCGGGCTCTTCGGCTGGGCGTCCGTGCTCCGACGTGCGATGGGAGGACGGCTGGACCTGTTCGACGTGATCGCGGGCGCCTGCGCCACGCTGTATGCGCTGGCGCTCCTGCTCGACCCGGATGCGATTTTCCAGGCGAGCGGGCTCATGTCAATCCTCTCGCCGGGGGGACGCGCGCTCTACCAGCTTGGCATGACGGGCGGGCTGGCCTGGGCCCAGGGATGGTGGTGGACGGTGTTCACCGCGATGTATCTGCACGGCAGTTTGCTGCACATCGTGTTCAACGTGATGTGGATTCGGAATCTCGGTCCCAGTGTGACCCAGGTCTACGGACCGGGCCGCGCCTTTCTCCTGTTTAACATCGCCGGGGTCGGTAGTTTTCTGGCCTCGAATGTGATGAGCGGTGTGCCCACCATTGGCGCGTCGGGGAGCATCTTCGGGCTGCTGGCCGCCCTGATCGTGTATGGGCGTCGTCGGGGCAGTTCCATGATGACGCAGCAACTCTGGCAGTGGGCCATCATTCTGGGGGTGTTCGGGTTCATCATGCCGGGGATCAACAACTGGGCGCACGGCGGTGGATTTGCCGCAGGCTGGATCGCCGCGCAACTCATGCCCTTGGACGACGACCGTCAGGACAGCAGTTGGGTTCTACTCGCCTCACTCGGTTTCATCGTGATCGCCGTCGTGGGCGTCGGTCTCTCGTTCGTGCGGGTGACCAGCATTCTGCTCGGGTGAGAGGTCCGGTCCGATCGGCTCGTGCGCTGGCCGCGGCTACGGGTCGGACGGTGTCTCCCCGCCAGTACCCGGCTCTCCGCCCCCGTCACCGCTCCGCGGCCCACGGCGTCGCCGTCGTCGTCGGCGTCTCCGCGGGCGGGGTCCGTCCTGCGGGCTGGTGTCCGCGGTCTCCCCGGCGTTGGCGTCGGCCCGCCACTGTTCGGCCAGTTCCGGGGTGTCGCCATGAATCTCTATCCAGGTGAGGGTATCCGCGAACGCCGAGCGGTGCGTCAGCGTCCGTTTGGCGCGGGGGGAGAGCGCCTCGCCGGTCAGGCGAGCGTGCAGATCGAAGACCTGCCGCAGACGCTCCACGTCGCGTCTCGCGACCGGTAGCACGCCAAGCGAGACTTCCAGCGGGCGCTGGGCCAGCGGCTCCCTCACGGCGCGCCGGCGGGGGCGCTCGAACGTCGTGAACGACGAGACGAGGGTTCCGAGCAGCACGGCGTTGCAGAGGTTCGGCGGACTATCGTCGAAGCGTCGGCGGTACCGGTCCAGCGCCGCCAGGGACCGCCAGAGCGCATCGGACCGTGCGCGGTCGAGTTCCGGCGCGATGTGGCCCAGTAGTCCCGTGTCACCCAGATCGCGGACGATCCGCTCGCACGATCCGCTGCGGCCAATCTTGTAGAGTTCTTCCACGAGCCGCGCGGGGGAGCTGTGCACGATTTCTCCTCGATGCCGGCGGATGGCCGCGGTGACGGCCGGATCGATCGAGAGATCGAGTCGCGCTGCGAGGACCACCGCGCGCAGCATGCGCACCGGGTCTTCCAGAAAACGCTCGTTCGGGTCGCCGATGCTTCTGATCGTGCGGTGCCGGATGTCTCGCATGCCGTCGACATAGTCGAGGATCGAGCGGGTCGACGCGTCGTAGAACAGCGCGTTGATCGTGAAGTCCCGGCGAAATGCGTCTTCTTCGGCCGTGCCGAAGGTGTTGTCGCGAGGAATGATCCGCCTCGCCTTCGTGTCGTCGCGGGACGCCGCCTCACGCCGTGCCGCTTGTTCCGCCTCGCGTGTCGCCCGCTCGGTATCGGTTTCCGGCGGCACCTTTTTGCGGAACGTCGCGACTTCCAGGGTCTTCTCGCCGAATTTGATGTGCGCCAGACGGAACCGGCGCCCGATGATCCAGCAGTTCCGGAAGAGCTTTTTGATTTGCTGCGGGTGTGCCGAGGTGCCGAGGTCGAAATCCTTCGGACGCTGCCCTAGGAGCAGGTCTCGGACACCACCACCGACGAGGTAGGTCTCGAAATCGTTCTGCTGGAGTCTACGGATGACCTTGAGCGCGTCGTCGTCGACATCCCGGCTGGAGAGGTTGTGCTCGGATCGAGCAATAGAGGTCGGTGCCGCCATTTAGTGTCCTGACACGCACCGGGAGTATACAACCCCTGCCGACCGGCCTAGCAGCCCGTGGTGAAAGCCCCGCTGCATTCAACGGCCGCTTTATCCCGGCTGACGGTGTTGCGTCTCGGTCAAATACTGCCCGTATTCTCCC
>CALBET010000110.1 GCA_937888665.1 uncultured Acidobacteriota bacterium | reverse complement strand
CGCCCGGGCCGTGGTGTACTTGCCCCCCACGCTCATCAGCAGCCCGGGCGCCGGCTCGTCCAGCGACCATTCCCGGGTGACGTTGGTGGGCGCGCCGGGGTCGTTCGGTAAGACGCGAAGTCCGGCGTAGCTGGCGTGGACATCGCTCCGCTGCCACGAACGGGTCAAGAAGGCATTGGCTGCGTCCAGCAGGTAGTCCACATCCGTCGCCTCGACCTCGACCCGGTCGGGGTCACCGGAATACGGCGTGTCGGTGGTACCGAGCAGCGTCCGGCCGTACCACTGAATAAGGAAAAACACGCGGCCATCGACCTGGGACAGCAACAGGAACGCATCGGTCACCGGGAGTGCCGGCATGACGAGGTGGACGCCCTTGGTCATCCGGGTCCGGCGGCGCGCCGCGGGTGCTTCCGTCCAGAGCCCGGCGCTCCAGGAACCGCTGCAGTCCATCGTCACGGCGGCCGAGACGTCGAGCGTGGCGCCGGTTTCACGGTCGGCGACCACCGCCCCGACAAATCGCTCGCCGTCGCGCAGGAGGCGGGTCGCCTCCGCGCGGTTGACGGCGGCGACGCCGGCCCCGACCGCCCCGTCGACAATCTCCACCACGCAGCGAGCGTCGTCCATCTGGCAGTCGCCGTAGCTGAATCCGCTGAGCAGACCGTCCTCTCGCAGGAACGGAAAGTTCCGGTGCAGGGCGCCGGCTGACAGCCTGTCATGCGGCGCGACCGGCTGACCCCGACCCGCCAGCAGGTCGTACAGCGTGAGGCCCAGGCGCCATCGAAGCCGACCGACCCGTCCACCTCGGTACACGGGAATCACGAATCGCAGGGGCCTCACGCGGTGAGGCGCGAGCTCGGCGAGGCGTCTCCGCTCGCGGAGTGATACGCGAACGAGACCGAGCTGGAACCGCTCCAGATACCGGAGGCCGCCGTGTACCAGCTTCGATGAGGCGGACGAGGTGCCGGCCGCCCAGTCGGTGCGCTCGACGAGCGCTACGCGCAGGCCGCGGAGCGCGGCGTCGTACGCCGTCCAGGCGCCGTAGATGCCGCCCCCGACGACCAGCAGGTCGACACCACCACGCGCCAGTGAAGAGAAGTCGCGTTGCATCAGGGCTCGGGCGGTGCCTCTGGCCAGGTGTCGACGGCGCGGCGCAGCCACCCGGGTCGGTCGCTCATCAGCCCGTCGGCCCCCGCCCCGAGCGCACGCTCGACGGTATCAGGGGTGTTGCAGGTCCAGGTCAAGACCGGCTTCGCGGCGTCGTGCGCGGCCGCGACGATCTCGTTCGAGATCGTGCGGACATCGATTGAGAGCGCCGACACGCGATTGAGTGACTGATTCAGCGAGCGCGTCATGCGGCGCGGCGCCTTCAGGTTGAGCACCGTGGGAATCTCCGGGGCCCGCGCCGACACGGCGTCGAGCGTGTCGAGATCGAAACACAGCACCAGCACCGTCGGCAGCCGTCGCGTTCGAAGCTGGGCCACCATCGCGTCGGCCAGCGCCAGGTGCCGGCCGGCCCGCTTGTCGGCCGGTCGTACCCTGAGTTCGAGCAGCAGCCCGGTCCGGGGGCCGTAGCGGTCTAGCACCAGGCCGAGCGTCGGCACCCGCTGGCCGGTGTACCGCGGGTCGAGCCGGCGGCCAGCGTCAAGCTCCGCGATCTCGGCCCAAGTCAACTCAGCCACCCCGCGCCGGCCACCGCCAATCTTTTGCAGTGTCCGGTCGTGATACACCACCGGGACCCCGTCTCGCGAGAGCTGCAGGTCGAGCTCGAGACCGTCGCACCCTTCGACCAGAGCCTGGTCGAACGCCGCCACCGTGTTCTCGGGATGGGTGCTGGAGGCGCCACGATGGGCAATGACCCGAGGCGGGTCGAGGAGGAACCGAGGCACGCTCATGAGTGATCGCCGCGCCACCGGAAGGCGCGCATGTTCCTACGATACGCGTTCGTGCCACGGCATGCGACCCCGATGCATCCTGAGCGGGCTCTTGGGCCTCTGGGGCCGTGCCACGGGGCTGCCCGCCGGGAGGCCGGTCGGCAGGGCGGAAAAACGCACCTCCGGCTTGGTCGTGCCGACCGGCCAGGCTGACGGGCCATTCGCGGCTCCGTACCGGAAGGCACGTTGCTACCGGGGTCACAGGAGCCGGAGGGGAGACCAAGGGCCGCTCGCCCACGGCCTGCGGAGCGTTTTACCCGCTGACGCAGATCACCCTGCCTCCAACGGCCTCCCGGCGGGCAGCCCCGCGGCACCGCCGGCTCTGCCACCCATCGGTCGGCGTGGCCGCGTAGGAGCTCGCAGACGTGGACATCGCGGTTCTCGACCAGATCATTCGGGCGGGCATCGTTGCCACACAGAAGACCTGGCCCGTGACGGCCGGTTAGTCACGCACCCACTTCTGCAGAATCGGGGTGCTGGTCAGTCCGGCCCACACATTCCCGAGTTCATCTACGGCGAGCCCCTCGGGGTCGGTGCCGTCGATGAATCCCAACAGCGACCCGTCCCGGGCGCTGCCGAACCGGACGCCGTTCGTCCAGCCGGGGTTGCGCAGCTCGTTCGCGATCGTCTTGCTGGACTCGGAATCGGCGACGAACAGGCGGTCGTCCGACAGGATCGCGATGCCACTGGGACGGCCGAAATGTCGCCATTCATCGACGAATTGCATGCTGGTGTCGAAAATCTGGACCCGGTTGTTCGACCGGTCCGCGACGAACAGGCGTCCCTGCGAGTCAAAGGCGAGCGCGTGCGGCCCGTCGAACTCGCCCGGCCCGGACCCGCGCTGGCCCCAGGCGTCGACGAAGACGCCCTCGGTCGTGATGCGCACGATCCGGTCGCCGTCCTGCTGCGCGGTGGACGGTCGTGGGAAGTGTCCGTCCGCGATCAGGATGTCACCGTTCGGAGCCACGGCACAGGCGGTTGGAGCGATGAACGTGTCGCGCCCGGCGCGGGAGACGCCCGCCTCCCCTAGCGTCAGCAAGAGCTCGCCCTCCGGACTGAACTTGAAGAACTGGTAGCCGCGGCCCTCGGTGCGCGGGTCGTCGCGAAACGGTCCGCTGTCACCGGCCCAGAAGTTGCCGTCGTGGTCCAGGCAGAACCCGTGGGCCATGACGAACATGCCCTCGCCGAAGGTGTGGGTGACGGCGCCGGTGGCGTCGAAATGCATGATCGGCGGCTCGGATCGGTGGTGAATCCAGGTGCCGCCCTCGCCGTCCGGGATGATGCCAATGACCGCGCCCCAGATGACGCCGTCCGGGAGCGTGGCCCACCCCTCGAGCATCCGGTAGGGGTTGTGCATGGTGTTGGGCCCCGACTGCGCCGATGCGGTCATCGTGGCGCACAGGATGGCCAGCATGACGAGCAGGGCGAGGCTCGTGAGTCGGGCGCGATGTCGCATCGGTGGCTCCTTTCGCCGTGGACTGCGATTGTAGTGTGCGGTCCCGCGAGGTCGCAATTCTCAAGAGCGGCCATAGAGCGGCCATGAGATGATGTGGCGCTTGATGAGCGCTCGCGATACTCCGGATGGACGATGGTGACCGACGGCGGGGTGCACCTCAGCGTCGTGATTCCTGCCTTTGACGAGGTTGAGCGGCTCGGCCCCACCCTCGAACAGGTACGTCGATTTCTGAACACTCGCCGCTTCGAGAGCGAAGTGGTGGTGGTGGTGGACGGTGGCCGCGACGGGACGTTGGCCATGACGCGCGCGCTGGCGCGCGAGTGGCCGGCGCTGGTGGTGCTGCACCACGACGTCAATCGGGGCAAAGGGTACTCGGTTCGACGCGGCATGCTGGCCGCTCGCGGCCGCTATCGGCTGTTCTCAGACGCGGATCTGTCGACGCCGATTGCCGAGGTCAAACGATTGATCGACGCGCTCGACGGCGGCGCGGATGTGGCGATCGGCTCACGGGCGCTGGCCCAATCGGATGTGCGCGTGCGTCAGGCCTGGTGGCGACAGTCGATGGGCCGCGTGTTCAATCAGATCGTGCGTCGGGTGGCGGTGCCCGACGTTCGCGACACGCAGTGCGGCTTCAAATGTTTTCGGGCGGAGGCGGCGCAGCGGATTTTCGCGCGGCAGCGGATGACCCGTTTCTCGTTCGATGTCGAGCTGCTCTGGATCGCGCGCAAACTGGGATGTCGGGTGGTCGAAGTGCCGGTCACCTGGATCAACGATCCATCGAGCCGGGTGCGCCCGGTGCGCGACTCGCTGCGCATGCTCGCCGACCTCGTGCGCTTGCGGTTCGACGACCTGCGCGGCCTCTATGAAGACGAGGACGAGCGGACCGGCTGACCCCCGTGGCCATGCCTAGCAGCCCGTGGTGAAAGTCGCGCGTTGCACCGAGACGGGTGATGCGCC
>CALBET010000109.1 GCA_937888665.1 uncultured Acidobacteriota bacterium | reverse complement strand
ACGATGACCGCGTGAATACGGTTGCGGGCTTTGCGCGCCGCCGCCATCGAACGCCATTTCATCGACGGTGACGGTAATCCCGAGCCCGCGGCCAAACGCAAGGGGACCCGGCTCACGCAACCGCCGTACGACACGGTTGACCTCGACGGATCGGATACCGTCGACCTGCTTCCGACCAGAGCCCTCACCGGCCGGCGCGTACAACTGCAGCAACTCGCGCAACGCACTCGCGCCCTCGTCGGCCGTCGAGTTCACGAGCGACAGGTAGTTGAGTGACAGATGGCTGATGGCTCGCCAGCAGGCCGCACCATCGGTCAAGGGCGCATGGGGTCGGCTGGGCCCACTGAGCAACCGCACACTGACCACGGGGGCCGCGACATCAAGCGTGAAGTCGGTCTTGCTGACGCCCAGGGGCATCTGTAACACGAGGTCTCGATTGGTGCACAGCACCTGAACCGACAGCTGCCGGAGGTCGCCACTGAACGGCGCCTGTTCCGGGTCCACGAGCGAGAGGAACACCTCGCTGCCGACGTAGCTCGATCGGGTACCCCGTCGCTTCTCGGTCGACGACGACAGACGTGGCTCTCGACGGACCGTGAAATACGCCGCGTGCTCATGCTTCTCATGCGTGCTGTAGGCGGAATAGAACGGTAGGAACTGCTGCTCGCTATCGGTGCCGATGCCGTGACCGGTGACGTCGGTCACGCCGTGAATCTCGAAATCTCGTGGTCGTGTCCGGTCAGCGACCACGTGATACTCATGCCGCTCATCACTGACGTTGATCCGGTCGGCTCGCTTCGGAAACAGATTGATGGCGGGTGTACAGAACAGCGCGAAACTCGACCGGTCAACCGCATTCTCGAGTGTCGCGTCACCGCGTCCGAACAGAATCACTAGCTCGATCTCATCTCCCGGCGCCTGATGGACAGCCTTGGACAGCCCCCCCACCTCAAAGAACCGGCATCGTTGCGGGAAAGCGAGGTACTCCTGCAGGAGCCGGTACCCCTGGAACGAACGCAGCGTCACCGGAAGCAGCGCCTGCTTGTCGTCGAACCCGACCTGCCGAATGTCCGTGGGCGGCAAGAACTCATACACCCGTGGTGCGTTCGTATTCGGCAGCACAAGGATCCCAAGCGGGGTCCCGATGCACAGCTCGCAGAGCTTGCTCGCCACGTCATCGTGTCCCGCCGTGTAGAAGCAGAGTCGGTCGAGCGCGGTCTGGGCGAACCCCAGGCCGGCGGTGGTCTTGAGACGAATCCGCACCCCGCCCTTGATCCGTCGCGCGACTGGCAGCGTGTTGAGCGGAAGATCAGGCGCGAACGAAAAATAGCTGGCGGACGCGATCTCGACCGGCCACAGCGTCACATCCTGTGCCGTACGGAACTCGCATGCCGTTTCGTCGTTGCCCGCGGTCAGCCCCTCCATACTGGTGCCACGTGGGACCACTCGTGACCCGGTGGCGAGGCTCACCTCGTCCGGGTCTGGCACCAGCTGCGCGACGACCATGGACGGCGTCGGGGCCAAATAGTGCGGATGCACGATTTCGAGCAACGCCTGTGTAAAACGTGGAAACTCGGCATCAAGCTTCAGCTGGACTCGTGCCGCGAGAAAGGCCACCCCCTCACGAAGCCGTTCAATATAGGGGTCGGCAACTTCCACCCCTTTCATGCCCAGCCGTGCCGACACCTTCGGTGCACGCGCCGCAAACTCGGCACCCATCTCGCCGAGATGCCGCAATTCGAGATCGAAATACTGAATCAGGCGGGGGTCCATTACACCCTTCGAGACGCTTTGAGATCTGCGATTTCCACCCGGCCGGTTTCCAGGTCGATCTCGGTGCGCACCAGAAGCTCGAGCGGCACGGGCTGCGCCCAGAGCTGTCCCTGGATCTCCACGCCGATCACATTGTGGTGGTCGAGCCGGTCTGATTCCGACAGTGCCTTCACCCGCAGCGTCTCAGGCAGAATACGCGGCTCGAAGTCCATAATCGCCTGGCGGACGGCGCGCTCGAGCTCGCCGATATCGAGCGAGGTGGCGGCCCGGCCCGACAGCGCCGGCAGGCCGTAGTTGACCACGGAACGTCGCGTGAGGGCGGCGCCCGAGAATTCGCCGTCATGTTCGGGCCGCGTTGTGTTGAACAGCCAGGCCAGATCGCGCAACACCGCCTGGCGCAACCGGCTCTTCGACATGACCCGGTGTTCGCGGGGCTCATGCTGCTTGTCCGGCTCGTCGTCGGTCAGGCGGTCCAGAAGGGCGGGCTGCAGCCGCTCTTGGGGCGTGAGCTCAGGCATTCGGCTCGCTCCCGACATCGCCGTCGCCGGCTCCAAACACGATCGACCGCACGTCCATGAGCGCGTGATCACCGCTGTCGGTGGCGAACACTCGCTGGCCCAGCCCGGAAAAGAGGTCTGGAGCGTCCTCGATCCAGACGGTCTTTCGGGCCAGCACGATCTGGCTGTCGCTGGAGGATTCCGAACCGGGGTAGCGCGCGGGGACCACGCCGACCGCCTCGCCCCCGTTCTCGAACTGGAAGTGCGCGGGCATCCAGACGACATCGCGGAGATCGACGGGCGCTTCAAGGTCGACGCGAGCGAGCCGAGCGAACGGCACCCAGTAGTACTTGCCGTTGATCACCGCTTCGCAGACCGGCCCGAGCCGCATGTCGGCGTCGGCAATCCACTCGAAGGCTTCGCCATCGATCGTCCCTGGCGACGGCGGTGCCGCTTCGAAGGCGCGTGACCGCAGCCCATCCGCCTCCGCCGCGCGTGGCGTGCCAGTCACCAGCAGCGACTCGATCAGCAGCGCGAGCCACTCGTCCGGCTCGCCAAAGACCATGGGCGACACCCCGCCCGCGAAGACCCGCACCCGCAACAACTCGCACGCCACCGCGTCCCGATACATTTGCGCCATCGGGAGCGCGCTGGCATCGAGGTCCGCGGAAAGCTTTAGTTGGGTGAGTGCGCGGTCCCACTGCCCCGTCACGCAGAGCAACTGGAAGAGAAAGACGCGCAGTTTCGGGTTCGCAGGGTCCTTGCGAACCGCCGCTTGCAGGTGGTCCAGGGCCGCCTCAAGCTGGCCGTCACGGACTGCTTCCTCGGCCGCTTCGAGAGACATGCGCAGCACCTCACTTGACGATCACACGCACGTCACGTACCCGCCTGCGTGTCGGCTTCGAATACGTTGTCGCCGCCGCCCTTGGCACCCGAGTCCGCCTGGGGCGTGTACGCGACACGCACCCGGGAGAACCCGAGACTCAGCCGCTCCCGCAGGGCGACACCTTCCGACTCGACCTTCAGCGACGCCACGCGAACGTTCTGCAGTTCTATTTTCAAGTAGTCGAGTGGCGTCTTGCCGGCCTTGCGTACCGTCAGGGTCGCGTCGGCGACAAGCTTGTTGCTGCGCAGGAAGCTCATCAACGTTGGTGTGCTCTGGTCGACCCCCTTGACCACGATCAGCTCACCGAACGTCGTCTTTCCGCTCGCGCGTCCGGCCATCGGTTCCCCAGGCGCCTGCATGCCCCAGGACCACGACACGACTTCGATCTCGCCAGTGTGCTCCGGGTCGACGGCTTCGCCCGTGACCCCACGCACATTCAGGAACATGTCGGCAATTGCCACAATCCACCACCGGATGGGAGACCCTCGACTGGTCGGGTTGTCTGTCCTTCGCACCGCGGTACGGGCCCAAGACCCATACCGCGCTCCGTCAGGTTCGCTCTAGACCTTGACGTTCTCTTTGAAGCTGTATTTCTGCTTGACCTCACCACCGAGGCCCCCGCCCTCTTTCTGCGGCTTGTAGGAGAACTCAAGCGAGTCGAAGTTGAGCGCGAGAGATTCCATTGGGATTCCCTCGCCCGAGCCGTTCACCTGATAGGAGGAGACCATCACGTTTTCCATCGTGATAATCAGATAATCCTGCTGGCCCTCACCAGCTTTGCGCTGGGTCAAGACCGCGTTCTTGAAGGGGGTGCCGGTCGAGCAGTGGATGAACAGAACCGCTGAGCTCTTGTCTACCCGCTTGATGATATTCAGGTCCTGTGGAAGGACTTTGCCCGTCCCGGCGCCACCGCCGTGTCCGGCGCTGCCCATGTTGGTCTCGCCCCAACTCCACGACTCGACCTCGATCTCTTCCTTGTGCTTCTTGTCCTCGGACTCGCTGGTGACGCCGTCGATCTTCAGAAAACAATCTACCTGTGCCATGATCCCCTCCTAATATCCCTGCCTAGTGTGCCCCGCACACCGCAGCCTCATTGCCCATTCTTGCGACATCGTCGCCGCCACATACTCTGTGCTGCCGGACCTAAATTGGCTGGTTGGCGTAACTACCCCCCCTTCACTGACGGCAGCTTCGAGACCAATCGCAGCGACACAGTCAGCCCTTCAAGCTGGTAATGGGGCCGCAGATAGAACTGCGCTGAGTAGTAGCCCGGGTTACCTTCGACTTCTTCGACGACGACTTCAGCGGCGGCGAGCGGTTTTTGTGCCTTCGTCGTCTCGCTCGAATTGAGTGGGTCGCCGTCAACGTAGTTCATGATCCAGTTATTGAGCCATCGGTGCATGTCGTCGCGTTCCTTGAATGAACCGATCTTGTCGCGGACGATGCACTTCAGATAATGGGCGAACCGACACGACGCAAACAGATAGGGCAACCGCGCCGACAGGTTGGCATTCGCCGTCGCATCCGGATCATCGTATTCTGCCGGCTTCTGCAACGACTGCGCGCCAATGAAGGCCGCGAAGTCAGAGTTCTTGCGATGCAGGAGCGGCATGAACCCGTTCTTGGCGAGTTCAGCCTCGCGGCGGTCGCTGATGGCGATCTCGGTCGGGCACTTCATGTCCACGCCACCGTCGTCGGTCGGGAAGGAATGGACGGGCAATCCTTCCACCGCGCCGCCCGACTCGACGCCACGGATTCTCGAGCACCACCCGTACTGCTTGTACGACCGCGTGATGTTGGCTGCCATCGCGTATGCGGAATTCGCCCAGGTGTACTTCGAATGGTCAGCGGATCCCGTCTCTTCTTCGAAATCGAACTCTTCGACCGGGTCCGACTTCGCGCCATACGGCAGACGCGCCAGGAAACGCGGCATCGCCAGGCCGAGATAGCGGGCGTCGTCCGACTCGCGTAGCGACCGCCAGGCCGCGTACTCCGGTGTCGTGAAGATCTTCGTCAGGTCACGAGGGTTCGCCAATTCCTGCCACGAATCCATCTGCATCACCGTCGGGCTCGCCGCGGCGATGAACGGGCAGTGGGCCGCGGCCGCCGTTTGCGCTATGTCGGCGAGCAGCGCCGTGTCCGGCGGACGTTGGTCGAAGTAGTAGTCGCCGACCAGACAACCGAATGGCTGGCCGCCGAACTGCCCGTATTCCTCCTCGTACACCTGCTTGAAAATGGGACTCTGGTCCCAGGCGGTCCCCCGGTAGCGTTTCAGGGTCTTGCCCAGCTCCTGCTTACTAATATTCATTACCCGGATCTTCAAGTTCTCATCGGTCTCGGTGTTGTTCACGAGATGATGCAGTCCACGCCACGCTCCCTCGAGCTTCTGGAAATCTTCGTGGTGCATGATCAGGTTGATCTGGTCTGTGAGCTTCGCATCGAGCTGCGCGATCATCGCCCCGATCGTCTCGATCACATCGGATCCGATGATGGTCGTCTGCTCGAGTGCCTGTGCGGCGAGTGTCTGTACAGCCTCGGAGACCGCATCCCTGGCTTCGTCTGATTTTGGCTTAAACTCCTTCTTCAGGAGCGCTTCGAAGTCGCCGGTTTCAAGGCTCGCAGGTGCAGCCTGCTCAGCCTCGTGTGCTTGTTCTTTCGCCATTACTGATCTCCGGTCAGGGATTCATCGATCACTGGACTATGACGAGCCATCGTTCTCGGCCTTGGCCGGCTCCTCGGTCTTCGCCGTCGTGGCCAACGTCTTGAGGAGCGCGGGGTCGTTCAACAGCTTGCCGACAAGCTCCTCGGCTCCCCCCTTCCCGTCCATATAGGTCACGAGGTTGGCCAGCTGTTGCCTCGCCTCCAGCAGCTTGCTCAGCGAACCGATCTTGCGGGCCACGGCGGCCGGCGAGAAGTCGTCCATACTTTCGAACGTGAGCTCGACGCTGAGATTGCCGTCCCCGGTGAGCGTATTCGGCACCGGAAAGGCCACTCTGGGTTTCGTGGCCTTCAGACGGCTGTCGAAATTGTCGACATCAATCTCGAGAAACTTGCGGTCCGCTACAGCAGGGAGCTCTTCTGCCGGTTTGCCGGACAGGTCGGCGAGCACCCCCATGACGAA
>CALBET010000108.1 GCA_937888665.1 uncultured Acidobacteriota bacterium | reverse complement strand
TTGCGCGTGATCAGCGACGGGGCCCCGAAATGCGCGACCTCCCGACTCGAGAACGACCCGACTCTGTGGAAGACCGCCGCGCGCAGGTCACGACCCAGGCCCATGGCGCTGCGGGCCCCGAGATAGACCGCCAGCACGGTCGCGACGATCTGCACCAGCGCGACCCCCAGCATGACCATCCCTGTGCGAAGGATGTAGCCCGAGTCGCCCAGTGTGACGCCCTTGTCGATGATGTCGGCGTTCAGACTCGGCAGAGACAGCGCCGCGATCGTGGCAACGAACTGGAGGACCAATACCCCAAGCAACCACGTGCGGTACGGTCGAAGGTAGGTCCTGAGCAACCTGAGGAGCATGCCTGTGTCGTCCAGGGGTATCCCTGTGCCGCGAGGGCAGATCGTGTCTTCCGACAAGGCGGCGCCTGTTCCCTGGCCACCGTGACATCCCGGCCGTCCTGCCAGCCACGGATGATACACGTCCTTGACAGCCAGTCGTACCGGGTGAGGGCGGCGGCCGCGTGGGCGCTGGGCGGCCTTCGGGTGTATAAAGGGGCGATTTTGGCAAGGCAATTCGGCCGCGAACCAAATGCTCCCGGAGAAGGCGGTCGCGTCCGGCGTCGTCCTCGCCGAAGAGGCGCTGAAGCTCCGCCAGGAAGCCGAAGCGTGGGCGGCACGCTGCCGTCCGCCGATTGATACCAAGGAGAGCCGGGATGACGCGCGCTCGCAACCACACTGACCGCCCCGTGTTCAGACTCGCCATTGCACGTGTCCTTGCCGTGTCAACAGGCGCCATGCTCCTGGGCGCCGTGCTGCACGCGCAGCCGGCCGCTCGACGTGACCCCACCACCGGCGACGCCTTCTACTGGCTGAACGAGCAGAACAAGGCCTCGTTGATCATGCTCGTCGAGGCGGGGATCATCACGAAGGCGCTGGCGACGCAGATCGCCGGTTCATTGACTGAGATCATCGCTGAGGGCGCCAAGCCAGGTGCTCTCCGATCGCGGGACTACCTGGTCGTCGAGGCGGACATGATCAAGATCGGTGGACCCGATGTGTCGCGCCTCCATTCGGGACGTTCCCGCCAGGACCTTGGACAGACGTCGACTCGGCTGCTTCTGCGCGACGCGTTCCTGACGACGTATGGTCAGTTCACCGAGGCGCGCGCGACGCTCCTGGCGATGGCCGAGACGGACCCGCATGCCATCCTCCCCTTCTACACGCACGGCGTTCAGGCGCAACCCACCGCCTTGGGACACTACCTCGGCGGATACCTGCAGGCCATGACGCGCAGTTCGGACCGTTACCAGCAGGCGTGGGCGCGGCTGAACCTGTCTCCTCTGGGTGGGGCGGCCGGTGGCACGTCGAGCTTCCCGGTCAACCGCGCGCGTCTGGCGGAGTTGCTCGGCTTCGACGGTCTCGTCGTGAACTCGTTCGATGCCGGTCAGATCGCCAACCAGGACAACGGTGTCGAGGTGACGACGCTGGCGGCGTCGGGGGCGTTGACGATCAGCATGTTGGCGGCCGATCTCACCGTCCAGTATGCCGACCCGCATCCCTGGTTCCAGTTGACCGAAGGTTCGCAGACAGGCATCAGCAGCATCATGCCGCAGAAGCGCAACCCGATCGGCCTCGAACGGCTGCACCTCATGACGAGCACGGTGACCGGCCAGGCCGTCACGTACCTGATTCAGGCGAACAACGTGATGTCTGGCATGGGCGATTACAAGGGTGACCAGCCGCTCCAGGTGGTGCGAGCGCTCGGCACCATGTATGAGGACTTCGACGACATGCTCAAGGCCCTGGTGTTCAACCCGGACCGGGCACTGCAGGAAGTCAACAACGACTACTCGATGACGACGGAACTGGCCGACATCCTCCAGCGCGATGCCGACGTGCCGTTCCGCGTCGGACACCACTTTGCCTCTGACATCGTCTCGTATGGCCGCGGACGCAATTTGACACCGGCGGAGATTCCCTACGACGCGGCCCAGACGCTGTTCGGGGAGGCATGGAAAGCCTTCGGGAAGGAGGACGCGCGCCTGCCGTTGACCGAGCCTCAGTTCCGTCGCGCGCTCTCCGGCGAGAACATGGTTGAGTCTGCGCAACCGGTTGGTGGCCCCCAACGGTCCGAAGTCATCCGGATGCTGGCCGCGGAGAAGGCGCGCTTGGAAACCGACCGCGACTGGCTGGCCGCCACGCGTCTCACGCTCGACGACGCCACCAAGAGGCGCGAGGCCGGTGTGGCCACGTTGCTGGCAGAACGGTAGTCTCACCGGCCGCGTCCGCCGTATCCCACCACGTCCAGCTGCCCCACCGCGCCCCGCCGAGCAGCAGCGCCCCACCGGTCTGGACGGCGCGCCACCACCAGACATCGCCCGTCCGGTCTCGGGTGAGCCGGACCTGGACAGCGCCGAACTGTGGCTGATGACGCCAGGGTCGTACAGCGTGCATGTCACGGTCAGCGGCGCCTCGGGGGACGGACCAGATAGATGGCCAGATGGGCCGGCGTCCAGAAGGTGTCCCGGCCGATCGTGCGATACCACGAGCTGTCCCAGATGAGGCCGACAATTACGCTGGTCGAGGCGAAGGCGACCGCCCAGAGGTACCACGGGACGGCGGTCTTTGTGACAACGGCCCGCTCCGGCGTCGCCGGTGTTGCGGGTGCGGGCGGTGCGAGTGTCGTCGTCGGAGGGGCCTAGCAGCCCGTGTCGACGCCGTCGCCGACGTCTACCGGAGATTCAGCATATATTCGGACGGAGAGGATTGCGCCATCTGGCCCCCAAGAGGTTCACGACCAGCGTGGCCGCCACGACCGACGAGATCACCCGACTGATACTGGCCGGATGTGGGTACAGCCCCGGAGACAGACCATGAATCACATTCCATCGATCCGATCGGTGATGACGCCCTTCCCGTACTTCGTGGAGGGCGATGATAGCCTGCTCCGCGCGAGAACCATGATGGTTGAACGCCAGATCCGTCACCTCCCTGTCAAGGAACATGGAGTCCTGGTGGGCGTCCTGACGGACCGGGACCTCAAGCGGGTCTTGGACCCTGATCTGGGAATGCCTGCCAAGGAGGAGCTGTTCGTCAACGACGCATTCGTGAGCGAGGCCTACGCCGTGGATGGAAGCGAGCCGCTCGACCGGGTGCTCGACCACATGGCCACACACCACATCGGCAGCGCGCTGGTGACGAAGGGCGGTCAGCTCATGGGGATTTTCACGGCGACGGACGCCTGCCGCCTATTCCGTGACCGCCTGCGGTCGCTCTTCCCCCACGGTCCGGGTGACGAGGTCGGGTGAGACACGGTCACGTCGAGGTCGCAACGGGCGTGCCCGTCTCGTCGGCAGCCAGAACGTCCGGGCAGGCCTCGCGGGCGTTGGGTGTATAACAGCAACAGGACACGCGCGGCGACCGAGGAGGTCCCGGTTGCGCGGGCGCACAGGAGAATCTGATGTCACAGTACGCCGACGCACGACGTCACCTGGAACAGAAGCTTCACCAGCTCACGAACCGGGTCGCGAACATCGAAGAGGATCTCCGGATAAAGCCGAGTGCCGACTCCGAGGATCGCGCCACAGAGCTGGAAAACGACGAGGTGCTTCAGCAGCTCGGTCAGGGTAGCCTCGCCGAGGTCACGCAGATCCGCGAGGCACTCGCCAGACTAGATGCCGGAACGTACGGAACCTGTTCCACCTGTGGCGGGACCATCGGCACGGCCCGACTCGCGGCGATGCCTGGCGCCACGACCTGCCTCAACTGCGCGCTATGACGCCGCCGCTGCGACGCCGCCGCTGCGACATCGATGCCAACTGGCCCGGTCTATGGCACGTGGTGGAGCCCGATCGGCAAGGCGCGAGGAACGCGCATACCGGGAGTATGCAAGTCGTCGTGACAATGCCCAGCGCGGCCTTGGCGGGATGACCCGGCCGCCCAGATGGCAAGTTTGTTTTGGCCAGAGTCCTAACAGTGGCGTTCGAACAAGGCACGGAGAATCGGCCGATCGGTACACGGGTTCACCGCGGACCACGGGTTCTCGACGGCGCGACGGCGTAGGATCTCGCGGAGTTCGGTCACGGCCGAAGCTTCAACGTCCGACGGTTCCCCAGACCTCAACGTCCATTCCAGTCTGGTGTCCCACCCCACGTCACGCAGGGTAAAAGCGACGCCTGCCGCCCGCACCATCCACCCACCAACGGCCACGACCAGGATGGCCGCCCAGACGCGGCGACGGAGACCCGTTGCCTCGTGCTGCCAAGTACCGACCCGATCGGCAATCGCATATCCGAGCAGCACCGCGTAGGCGATGCCAGCGAGGGCAGGGATGCGATCGCGCGTATACAGGAAGCTCAGACCACAATTGAGCATCACCACCAAGCCCAGAATGAACGCGACAGTGCGATCGCGTCCGGGCCGGCGAAGTCGCCCGAGCCATCCCACGATAAGTGTCGTCGCGGCGAGTGAGCTCAGGATGTTGATCCACTGCCACGGCTGGACCTGACCGCGCATCAGGGCGTCGACAAACGCGAAGCGCCCGGCCCTGGGCTCGGAGGCCAGCAGCGTCAGGAGCGAGGAGAGCACGTTGTAGGCATAAAACACGAGTGGGAACTGACCGAACAACCGCTGTTGCTCGTCAACCGACAGCTCACCGAACAAGAAGTTCGTTTCCGTGTAGAACTGGGCTGGCACGGGATGTTGAGACAAGGTCAGTCGGACGACCAGGTAGCACGCAAAACACAGAAGCACGCCGAACGCTGTCCGGCGCGACATGGCCCGGCACCCGAACCAGTACCCGGCGAGAAAGACCGCGCCAACGACCGCACCCATCTCGTGAAGGAAAAGCCCGATCAATGAGAGCGCCAGCACTGCGGCCTCCACCACTGGTGTCCTGGAGAGAAACAGCACTCGAATGCCGATCAGCGCCAGTACCACCACCATCAGTTTGCCGTTCAACGGAATGCCATACAGCAGGAAGCGGGAGGTATGGAGTCCGAACGCACAGTTGAGCGCCGTGAACGCGGCGAGCCAGCCAGAAAACGACCGGACTCGGAGCGCCCAGATCACCAGTCCTCCCATCGCGGCCAGCATGCCCAGGTGCACTGTGCGGAATACCACCAGGTTCGGCCCGCCGCCGATCTCATACACGGCCTTGACGAAGGGGTAGTAGATCGGACGGTATTCGTCGGGGTCTCTGAACGGCTCAACCACAATGGCGGCCCAATCACGAGTGACCACCCGAGTGAAGGTCCGAAAGTTATCGACCAGGGGAAAGTCGGCCCGAAGGCTGAAGACTCCGACCACAGCGATCAACAGCACCAAGTGGGCACAGGACAGCCAGACCCAGCGCCGCCCGGTCCCCGCCCCTGGGTCCGCACGCTCACGACCAGTCAGCGCCGGCGTCGGCTTCACGGGTGGTCGTCGCGGCTGCCCCCCGGGCGGGAGGGGAGATGATCGCGACGGCTCTCCGGTCCGTAACGTGGCTCCGCCTCGTCGGAGGCCCATCCGCCACGCGATCGCTTGACGAACGGCGGAGAGGGCCAGACGAAGGCGTCGTGTCGAGGAATATGCCGAGGCCGTGTCGAGTCTCCGCTCCCTGGCCACCGCCACGGCCGTCATCGGAGCGTCGGTCTGAGCGAGCCAGAGAGGAACGTACTCCGCGTGCGCGGACCTGGTGAGCGCGGCATGGATGACTCCCCTGGACGCGACGAAGAACATGCCGGTACCGCGGGGGATGCCACTGCCGGCCACGATGCGCAACAGCCGCTTGAATAGCCATCCCGTCATGCGACGAACGGGACGCGCATGCCCTCCTGTGCGTCGGGCAAAGACAACCGCCTGTTTCTCGCCGAGGGCCTGCACGAGCCCCGGAAGCTCTTCTGGACGATCCTGAAGATCGGCATCCATGACCGCGAGGATGTCACCCGAACTGCTCGCCAGTCCTGCCACGACGGCGCGGTGCTGCCCGGAGTTCCGCTCCATCTCCACCACCACGACACGCGGATCCCGCTCGCGGCACGCGCGCAGCCATTCGAGCGAGCCGTCCTGTCCCCCGTCGTCCACGAACACCAACTCGGGCTCAGCGGTCAGCGCACCCAGCACCTCCGTGAGGCGACGATACAACTCGGGCAACTGTGCGCGATTACCGTACACGGGGAGCACGACCGAGATCGACGGTCCCTGCTGGGTGGGAGGAGGAGATCGGCCGGGCGGTGTCACAGGGCTCACCTAGCAGCCCGTGGTGGAAGTCCCGCTGCATTCGAGCGGCGCTGCAATCCGCCG
>CALBET010000107.1 GCA_937888665.1 uncultured Acidobacteriota bacterium | reverse complement strand
GCATCGAAGGATTCGTGGACCTCACAAGCGTGCCTTGGTACCGCGACCACCCCGAGGACCTGCATCGATATTACCGTGCCCCTAACGCGCACACCGATGACACCCAGCAGCTGCTCGCCCTCATCGACGCCTATCTGCGTCACGGCACGCTCACAGGCGAACTCATCGCTCAGGCCTTCGTCGACCTCTTTCCGGTGTCGCGCGGGATCGGTCGCGGTTTCAGGACGTTTTGCCAGGCCGTGCGAAAGGGTGTGCCCTGGCGCGAGGCCGGTCTGCCCGGAGCAGCGGGCGCTGGTAGCGCGATGCGAGCGGGCGCGATCGGCTTTATCTACCACAATAATCTTGCGCTGCTCCTGGAGGCGGCCGCAATCCAGAGCTGCGTGACCCACGACGACCTTCGAGCACATCTGGCCGCGGTCCTGGTTGCTTCCGTTGTTGGCGTCTCGATTCACACCGAGCGCCAACAGCTGTGCAGCCTCGAGGGGGTGCAGGCCTTCCACGCCGCCACGCAGCTTCGGATGCAGCTGGCCGTCCCGGTGGTGCAGGCGGTATGCGCCCGCGAGGGCTCTCTGCTCATCGATGAGCGCGCGCGCAGTCTACAGTTCGACCGTTCCCTCGACGCCATCTCAAGCTTCCTCGGCGAATGCGCCAGCATCGAGCAAGCCCGCGACCGCAGTGACGCGCTGTTGGAGCGCGTCGCTCACGCCGCCTCGGCAGATCGAAAGCACAAGTTCCCGGCGACTGGGACGCTGAACTTCGCCCTTGAGGCGCCAATTGGGGCCTACGCGCTATTCTTGCTGTTTGGAAGTTCAACCCGGCGAGCGATTCTCGAGGCGGTCGCGCTCGGCGGCGATACGGACACCACCGCTTGCATGGTCGGCCAGATGTCTGGGGCCCTGACCGGTTTTGACCTCGATTGGTGGCGGTATCGGCCCGCCGTCCAGTCGGATTTTCCCGTCTTGCTTCGGCCTTGGTGGGAGGGTCCAATACCTGAGCTGCGCATGCCCCAAATCCTGGCAACTGAGCACGACGAGCGGGCGCGCCACTGTGTGCCTATCGAGTGGTTTCGCCAGCTAACGGTCGGTTTCCACCTGCTGTTTCTCGTCGATCGCGCGGTAGGTTTCGTGCCCACCCAATGTCCCGAGGGGATGTTGATCAATGGCACAGAGATGGCGCCGTTTCCCTTCTTGGAACTTGAGGCATCGATCAACAGCGAGGAGAAGGCGGCGCGCCGTGAGTTGAAGCGTAGCCTCGCGGCAGAATGAGCGGTTGCGCGCCATCGGCCGGCAGATAGCCGTTCTGGCGGCGCGGATGTTGACCTCGGCTTGAATCTCCCCACGCAGTCGCGGTTTCGTCTCCGACTCGGAGCGTCGACTAGCCATCAGGCAGCTGCGGCATCACCATGCGGCGTGCAGCGCAACACGGTGGATTCGTCCCGACCAACTGTCTGGATCCGCGCACCAACGCAGCGCGGCGGAGTACGACCGTTTCGATTCCATAGAACGGCGTCCTTTCCACGGACTCTGAGACAGCCTGCAGCAGTCGGCGCGCATGCCGGCTGCCCGAGATGACAAGATAGACTAAACGATTCCGCTAATAGTACTGACTATACATCATTCGATGTCGCCTTCGATCGCTGCGGGCGCGGTGTCCGGTGGAAGCTCCCAGCCCTCATAGAGCCAGGTAGCGATCATGCCACCGACCAGAAGTTGGCGGTCGTCGGGAGAGAATGCGCAGTGGACGACGGACACACCATCCACGTGGCACAGCGAATCGCCGTAAATCTGCTGCGTCGCCAGGCTCAGCCTGCTTGAGTAGCCGGTCAGCACCGATTCGATCGGCTCGTCCTGCGACGGGTCCAGTGGCAAAAACGCCCCTCTGCTCAGGCTGAT
>CALBET010000106.1 GCA_937888665.1 uncultured Acidobacteriota bacterium | reverse complement strand
GGGCCCGAAGGCGGGCTGCGTCGCCGTGATCCAGGCGCCGTGGACCTCCCAGGCCTCGGCCGCCTGGTCCCACTGACGATAGAGTGCGCGCGTGATCTCGATGGCGGGATCGACCACGACAAGCAGGTCGACGTCTGAGCCGGCGGACGCCTCCTGCCGGGCCCAGGAGCCGAACACGGCGACGCCGACCAGCAGGTCGCCAAAAAGACTGGCCGCGTGGGTCACGGCGCACGCGCCGCCGTCAATCACTGAGATGTCGCCCAGCGGAGCGGCCAACTTCCGGGCGCAATAGTCGTTCAACGACAGACCGGCCGCGGCGGCAGCGCCACGCAACGCATCGTGCAGCCCTGGGGGGAGTCGCAGCAGAAATCGGCCTGAGGCCTGGCGTGCCGGTATAGTGATATCTTTCATCGATACGGTGATACTACCTTGCTCCACGCACTCCAGACCAGCGTCTCCATCGATTTCCCTGGGCCGGCGTAGGACGATGGTCAGAGTCCTACGCCCGCCGACACACCTGTGTGCCGCTGTCGGAAGAGCCAGACGACATCGAGGGCGAACGAGGCGAGCAGCAAGGCGAGTGCCGCGCCGGCGGCGGCGATCGCCAGGGGGATCGGCACGATCGGGCCCAGGCAGACCAGCAGCGCGATACCCTGCGCGACACAGCCGGCCTTGCGCCGGAATCGTTCCGGCAGCGGTGCGCGCAGCCACGCGAGGCGCCAGCCCGCGATCACGAACAAGTAGCGGGGCAGCCCGAGCAGCAGCACCCACGGACCCACCCGACCGCTGCGCCAGACCAGCGCGGCGAGGATGAGCATCAGAAACGAATCGAGCTCCATGTCGAAGCGGGCGCCGAACGCGGTCACGCTGTTGGTGCGTCGGGCGACCCAGCCGTCGACTCCGTCGAGACACAGGGCCAGCGTGGCCAGCCCGATGATGAACCAGTGGCCTCCGCTGAACTGGACTTCCGGGTGTGGCACCAGCGCCGCGAGCGGCAGCACCAGCATGGCCCGGCCGAGCGTGACCTGATTGGCGGGCCCGAGTCCGGTCCCCGGTGGTTGGGGCGGAAGATGACGCAGGAGCAGCGCCGAGGCCAGCCCGAACAGCGCGACCACCCGCAAGAGGTAGGTCGGCGGGAGGCCGAAGGACCAGGCGATGGCACCGGACACAACCAGCAGGAGCATCGCTCCCACGCCGAGGTCGAGGAATGCGCCGTGCCGACCGGAGGAGGCTGTCCTGGCCCGCCTGGGGGGTCCGTCGCTGTTCATGGCGTGTGGCGTGCGCTACGGGACGAAGTCTGGTTTGTGGTCTGGGATGAAGTAACGTTCAGTGAGATCGTCGACCTCACGCACCCCGGTCACCATGTCCGCGCCTATTATCGCTCAGCAATTTTGGATTCAGTCGCCGGGTCACGGTGAGATCGTGTCGGCGACGCTCGGCCCCTCGCAGGACGGCGAGGTGCTGGTGCAGGCCCGCTACTCCGGCATCAGCCGCGGCACCGAATCGCTCGTCTTCCGCGGCGAGGTCCCGACTTCTCAATACGCCCACATGCGGGCGCCGTTCCAGGAAGGGGAGTTTCCGGGGCCGGTGAAGTACGGCTACTCCAGTGTCGGTGAGGTGGTCGAGGGGCCGGCCGCCTGGTGTGGTCGCACCGTGTTCTGTCTGTTCCCCCATCAGGACCGCTACCGGGTGCCTGTCGCCGCCGTGACGCCGGTGCCGGCCGAGGTACCGGCTGGTCGGGCGGTGCTGGCCGCCAACATGGAAACCGCGGTGAATGTGGCCTGGGACGCTCGGCCCGCGGTCGGCGACCAGATCGTCGTGATCGGTGGCGGCGTCGTGGGGTTGCTTGTCGCGTGGCTCTTTCGGCGGATGGCCGGTGTCGATCTCACCGTCGTCGACGTGAATCCTGCGCGAGCCGCGGTCGCCGACGCCCTCGGTCTGCGATGTCTGACCGAGCCGCCGGTCGACACCGAGGCCGACCTGGTGGTGCATGCGAGCGGCCACCCCGAGGGGCTGGTGACCGCGTTGACCGTGGCCGGAGTCGAAGCCACCATCGTGGAGGCGAGCTGGTACGGGACGCGGCAGGTGCCGCTGCCTCTGGGCGAGCAGTTTCATGCGCGCCGGCTCACGTTGCGGAGCAGCCAGGTGGGACGGGTGTCGCCGACGCGGACCCCGCGCTGGACACACGGACGGCGATTGGCGCTCGCGCTGGACCTGCTACGCGCCGCCGAACTGGATGTGTTGATCTCGGGGGAGAGTCGCTTTGCCGAACTGCCGGCCGTGATGGAGTCCCTGACCCGAGAGCCGGGAGACACGCTGTGCCAC
>CALBET010000105.1 GCA_937888665.1 uncultured Acidobacteriota bacterium | reverse complement strand
TCAATTCGATTAAACGATGGCCGCTCAGTGGCGCATACATCTTGGGCAATCGGGCAACGTAACCGAAATGCGCACCCGTCTTCGGCGATCTCTATAAGCGCTTCGGCCACTTGCACTTCGTCGCCAGCGTCTCGGCTTTGCGGATCTGTACCTGGAATAGCGCTGAGCAACGCCCTTGTATAGGGGTGTCTCGGTCCACCGTAGATATCTTCCGCTGCCCCCTGCTCGATGATTCGCCCGGCGAACATAACCGCCACAGAATCAGCCAGTTGGCGTACCACTGCGAGATCATGAGAGATGAACAGATAGGTCAGTTCGAGTTCGTCCTGTAAGTCCGACAACAGGTTCAGAACCTGGGCCTGGATCGAAACGTCCAATGCCGAAACTGCTTCATCGAGCACCAGCATCCTGGGTTTAAGAATGAGAGCCCGAGCAATAGCGATACGTTGACGTTGACCACCTGAGAAAGCTGAAGGGAGCCGATCCCACTGGCTCGAAGAAAGTCCGACCCGGGTTAGCAGATCGCCGACATCATCAGGACCCGTTGCGTCGTATAGCCCCTGAATCTTGAGGGGCTCCGTGACCAACTCGCGCGCCGTAAGGCGCGGGTTCAAGGATCCAAACGGATCCTGAAATATGACCTGTATCTCGCGTCGAAGACTGCTTAGCTTGCGCCCATTTGTTACTGCAAGATCCACGCCACCAAAATGAACCTGGCCAGCCGACGGGTTGTGGAGGCGAAGGATGGCCCGCGCCGTTGTCGACTTGCCCGATCCGGACTCACCCACAAGCGCCAAGGTTTTCCCTTTGTGGATTTCAAAGGAGACATCGTCGACGGCCAATAACTCCCGTTTGGCGCCGGTGAACATGCCGCCGCCGATATTGAAACGTTTGGAGAGGTGTTCGACTTTTAGGACCGGCTCGGTATCGAGTTGTTCCGCTCCGCCAATCGAGTGACTTTGCATCGAATGTCGCGCAAGATCAACGGCCACCACCGTGGTCTCCTCGTGGAAGTGGCACGCGACCTGGCGTGCATCGCCGACTTCGTTTAGTTCTGGGCTATCAGTGACACAAAGCTCCCGGTTGCCACCCACATCACATCGCGGCTGAAAGGCGCAGCCCGGTGGCAAATCGCTGGGATTCGGAGGGGTTCCTTGAATCGACACTTGACGCTCAGAACGGAGACCCAGAGCCGGAAGACTGCGCAGCAATGCCGATGTGTAGGGGTGCTGAGGGTTCGCGAACACCTCGTCGACCTTGCCTGTCTCGACGATTGACCCGGCGTACATCACTGCCACACGGTCAGCTACCTGGGCGACAACACGCAGGTCGTGGGTGATAAAGATTAGCGACGAGTTCGTTTCGCGTTGAACCACACGAAGCAGACCCAAAATCTCTGCCTGAATGGTGACGTCCAGCGCAGTGGTGGGTTCGTCGGCGATCACGACCCTCGGCTGGTTCGCAATTGCCATAGCGATCATGCAGCGCTGCCGCATCCCGCCCGAGAACTGATGCGGGTACTGATCGAGACGGTCATCAGCGTGGGCGATACCGACGCTGGCGATGAGTTCGGCGCTGCGGATGCGGGCGGCGGAGCGTGACAGCTTCCGGTCATGCACCCTAAGTGCCTCAATCAACTGCGCACCAATAGTGTACGACGGGTGCAAAGACGTGGCAGGATCTTGGAAGATAATGGAAATGTCTTTGCCGCGGATTCGGCGAAGGTCGGCCGCATCTGCTTGCAGAAGGTCGGTGCCATCAAACAAGATTCGACCTTGGGTGACGCGCGCCTGGTCGACGGGAAGGAGTCGAAGAATCGACATTGCCGTAACACTCTTGCCCGAACCCGACTCGCCAATGATTCCCAGCGTCTCGCCGCGGTTCAGCTCCAAAGTAACGTCGTTGACGGCCCGAACCGGCGATTCAAGCGAACCGAACTCGACACTCAAGCCGTCTATACGAAGAACTGCTTCCTCATCGACAGGATGCACAACCCCAGCGTTCACCATTCGTTACGACTTGATAGAACGCGGCGTGGTGCTGCGGCGGGTGCACGGTCTCTGCTTTGTGTGTTCACATACATCTTCACGCTCAGATCTAACGCTTACGGGATTGTGGTAGGCGCGCGGCGATACCGCTCGGGACAGCCCCAT
This sequence comes from uncultured Acidobacteriota bacterium, assembly GCA_937888665.1. Classification (GTDB taxonomy): domain Bacteria; phylum Acidobacteriota; class Vicinamibacteria; order Vicinamibacterales; family UBA8438; genus UBA8438. The sequence goes on along the minus strand of CALBET010000105.1, from coordinate 2,226 downwards.
CAACAATCGAACAGCTAAATCCAGCGTTCCTCATCAAACCAACCAATCCGGTTACATATTGCACAAAAACTTCAGCAATAAGAATTATCATTCCATTACATGAAACCGTAGCATGTTTATGGAGACGCGTCTACTCGATTGCCGGAGAGGCAACATTTCTCGAGATGGCCGTTGCGCCATGGTATTGTTGTCGCCGCGCCACCCCGGTTCCACCCCCCCAACGCGTCCCCATCTCCGCACGAATCCATCAGTTGGAACTCTTATTGCATTAGGTGGTACACTGGCGGTGCGCTCGTTGGCCCGAGTCAACACGCATACACGAAAGCAGACGATGACACTCGCACCCAGTCCCCTCTATACCCGAAGCCGAGCAGAGCATGCCCGCCGCAAGGCGGTAATCGCTGGAGGCGTTAACTCCAACGTCCGATTGGCCGGGACACCGGTGCCGCTCACCATCGCACGAGGCTCAGGCGCACTGCTCTGGGACGTCGATGACAATGTCTACATTGATTACGCCGCAGGCATGGGTCCAATGGTCCTTGGCCACGCCCACCCCGAAGTGACTAACGCCGTCCAACAATCTCTGGCCACGGGACAGCTTTTCGCCGGCCAGAACCAACTCGAAGCGGAATTCGCCGAGACATTCGTGGGCGTTCTTCCCTGGGTCGAGAGCATCCGGCTGGGCATGAGCGGAACAGAGATGGACCTGTTGGCCGTCCGAATCTCCCGGGCAACCACGGGTCGCACCAAAGTCGTTCGCTTCACGGGCCACTACCACGGTTGGCTCGATCCGCTGTTTGTGAACATGGGCGTAACACCGGAACCAATGGGAGCAGTACCACTTACCGCAGGTCAATCAGCCGCCGCCGCCGCTGATGTGATCCTCTGTGACTGGAACAACATCGAGCAGGTTGACCGGGCTCTCGAATCCGGCGACGTAGCTTGTGTGCTAATGGAACCAGTCATGTGCAATTCGGGCCTGATTCAACCAGCACCCGGATATCTCGAAGCAGTCAAAAAGTTGTGCAACCAACATGGTGCACTGTTCATCATCGATGAGGTGATCACTGGATTCCGTCTAGGACTCACTGGCGCACAGGGCGCCCTCGGAATCCACGGAGACATCTCCATCTATGCGAAAGCCATCGCTTCGGGGTTCCCGTTGGCCGTGCTTGGCACCACCACTGACCTACTTGCCAGCGTCGGCCGTGGCGAGGTTAATCACGCTGGCACCTACAACACCGGTGTCTCCTCTGTCGCTGCCGGCATCGCCACTCTCCGCGTGTTAATCGACTCCGACCCGTACCCCGAGATGGCACGCCTCACCCAGCGCCTCGCCGACGGCCTGCGCCGTCTTGCCAGCGACACCGATATCAACCTTGCCGTCGACTACATAGGTGGTTCCCTGTGCCAGACGAGGTTCGGGAAACCTGACCCGGTGACATCGCTCGCCGACCATGTTGCCAACTCGGACCCCGACCTTCTTGGCCGGTTTCTTGAGGCCCTCCAGGACCATGGTGTGCGACCAACAAGTCGGGGCCTCTGGTTCGTATCGGCCGCTCATGATGATGCCCTGATCGACAAAACCCTCGAAGCCGCCGGCCAGGCCTTAGCGCAGCTATAGAGCAAACCACCAAATAGGGGACCAAAATGCAGTCGAAACAACACTACGACAGCAATGGTTATGCATTCCCGATCGAGGTAATGACTCCGCAACGCGCCGCAGAATATCGGGCGATGTTCGAGGTAGTTGAGGCCGCTCACACCGGCGACGTCACTGCGACCCGGCTACTGATGGAAGGCGCAAACATCGTTCTTCCCTTCGTCGACGAGATCATGCGACTGCCATCAATATTGGAACCCGTGAAGGCAATTCTGGGTGATGACCTTCTGGTCATGGGCTCAAATTTCTTCATCAAAGAACCTGAAACGCCGGCCTTCGTCAGTTGGCATCAGGACCTGACCTACTGGGGCCTAGACGACGTATCAGAAACAACAGCGTGGCTGGCACTGACTCCGGCGACTCCTGAGAATGGTTGTATGCGGTTTATTCCGGGCAGCCATAGCGGCGCCATCGTCGACCATCGCGATACTTTCGATGATTCCAACATGCTCTCGCGAGGTCAGACGATCGCCGTCGAAGTGAACGAGGCGGACGCAGTTGACGCCGCTCTCCTACCGGGAGAAATGTCCCTGCACCACGGACGCCTCTTTCATTCTTCGGGC
>CALBET010000104.1 GCA_937888665.1 uncultured Acidobacteriota bacterium | reverse complement strand
CCAGGAGTCTGCCGGATGCGCGTCCCGATACGCCCGACTGGCGTCGGCCCTCGCCTGAGCGGCCGGCGTCAACGCAGGCACCCGACCATTCGGCGGATCGATGATCTGCGACGTACGGCGTGTTTCTACCGCCCGCGTGCCCTGGTCCAACCAGAAGTTGTTGTAGAAGCCGGGCGTCCCGTCGGCGCGCCGGTCTACCTGGCTGGTGGCCGAAGTCCGCTCGGCGGCGCGAGTCGCGAGGCGCGCGTTCCGATCTATGGTTTCCTGCTCGAGGTTGGCTGCCTCTTCCTCGGTCAGGAACGCTTTGTCGCCGAGTTCCTCCGGCCGCTCCAACGGGGTAATGGTGCGGAAGTCCCAAATTCCACGCAGGTCTGGGTGCCCCCACGCCGTCGTCACCGCGGACTGGGCCGCCACCGGCACGGCTCCGGCCGAGACACCCGCGACCAGCACAACAACGGCACTCACGGACGCAGTCGATCGATGACGCATGGCTCCCCCTGTTACTGATTCTTGAATTTGACTGTCCAACGTGTCCATCCTACGCCTCCGGTGCCACTGGGCTCAAGCGCCTACGGCGACCTCACTCCGGCAGCGCAAACGTCATCAGCGAGTTGCCGGCGGCGATCGCGACGAACTGCCGGCCCTCGCTGAGATAGGTGATCGGATTGGCGTAGACGGCGCCACCGGTCTGGAACCGCCAGAGGACATCGCCGGTCTGCGCGTCCGCCGCGAAGAAATCTCCCTCCATCGTACCTGAAAACACCAACCCGCCCGCGGTGGACATGAGCCCGGCCCAGGGTGGGGCGTGTACCGCGATCTCCCAGACGAGGTCACCGCTCAAGGGGTCGAGTGCCCGCAGGAATCCCTGGGGATCTTCTCCGGTCACGACGCGACGGCTGGCGCCCATGTAGATCTTGCCCGGCTCGTACGTCGCATCGGCCAGGTAGTAGACGCCACCCTTTTCCCGAACATTTTGATAGATCAGGTTCGTCTGCGGACTGTAAGTCGGGCTGTACCAGTTGGCCGCACCATCGTCGTCCGGATACACCACGGCCCCATCCACGGTCGGGATGGTCTCAGGGTTCTCGATCGGTCGGCCAGCGTCATCCAACCCCAAGGCCCAAGTCTGTTTGGCGAACGCCTTCCCCACCAGAAACTCGCCCGTGACTCGATCGAGCACGTAATAGAAGCCGTTGCGATTCGGGAAGACCACGAGTTGCCGCGGCTGGCCGTCGAACTCTGCATCGAGGAGCACGGGGACCTGGGTCGAGTCGTAGTCGTGGATGTCGTGGGGAAGAAACTGAAAATGCCACTTCAGCTCTCCGGAATCCGGGTCCAGCGCGAGGAGCGACTCTGAATAGAGGTTGTCGCCTTGACGCACGTCCCCGATGAAATCCGGGCCCGGGTTCCCCGTCCCCCAGTACAAAAGGTCCAGTTCGGGATCGTAGGCGCCCGTCACCCAGGTCGGGGCTCCACCCCGTTCCCAGCTATCTCCAGACCAGGTGTCGTGGCCAGGTTCCCCCGGCCCGGGGACGGTCCAAAACCGCCAGAGCCGCTCGCCGGTAAGGGGGTCATAGGCATCCAGGAACCCGCGAATGCCGTACTCACCGCCCGAAATGCCGACGATGATCTTGTCCTTCAGCGCGAGCGGTGCCACCGTCACCGAGTAGCCGAGCGCGTAGTCGGCCACTTCGATATCCCAACGCACACGACCGGTTCGAGCGTCGAGCGCCACTAAGTGGGCGTCGACCGTGCTAAGAAAGACCTGGTCGTCGAGCAGCGCCACGCCGCGGTTGACCTGCCCGCAGCAGGTCACGATGCCCTGTGGGAGCGACCGACGGTAGCTCCAGAGGGGCCGCCCCGTACGCAGGTCGAGGGCGGTCGCGTCGGACGGCGCCTCGGTGATGTACATGACGCCGTCCACGACCAGCGGCGACACCTCGAACTTCTGCAACGATCGGGCCTGGTAGATCCACGCGGGTTGAAGCCGATCGACGTTGCCACGGTCGATCTGGTCCAGTGTCGAGTAGCGCTGGGCCCCGTAGGAACCGGAGTAGGTCAGCCAGTTTCCCGGCTCCGACGCCGCCTCCAGAATCCGCTCGTAGGGCACCTGGGCCGCCACGGGGGCAGCCAGCGGAAGCGTCGCCGGCAGCAGGATGACGAGAAGACGGACACGCGACCGCGACGTCTTCATTCTTCCGGGGCTCCCTTGAGCGCCACCAGGTACGCGACGAGGTCATCGGTCTGCTCGACGCTGAGTCTGGTGTCGTAGCTCGTCATCGGCGAGCGCTGCCACAGCTGTTCGATAACGTCGAGCTCGTCCTTCCAGAACGAGTGGAGCCGGCCCGACAGGTCCCTGAACTGGACCGAAAACCCATCTTCGTTGACCCGGATTCCGGTGAAGGTGCGGCCATCCCGGGTGACCACCCTGAGTTGGAGAAAACCGCTGGGCACCGAGGCCTCCGGGGCGAGCAGCGCCTCTCGGAGGTGGGCGGCGCTCCGGCGTGCGCCGATGTCGTCGAGCTCGGGGCCGACGATGCCGCCTCGGCCGCGCAGCGTGTGGCATCGCGCACAGTCGAGCCCGGCATACACCGCTTTGCCGCGCTGTGGATTCCCGGGGACATCCTCGGGCGCAACCCGGCCGAGCGTCTTCACGTAGGCGGCGATGCTCGACACCTGGCTTGGCGTGAGCGGCGAGCCCGGCATCTCGGTGCCGCTGATGCCACGCCGAATGATATTGGACAGCGCCTCGTCATCCGTGGCGCGACGGAGTCTCGGCTGGGCCAGGTTGGCCCCCTTGCCGCCATTTCCTAGAGGCCCGTGACAGCTGCCGCACTGGCTCTCAAAGAGCCGCTTGCCTTGCGCCAACTCCGCGGTCTGGGCCGAGACCACAGACGCCCAGCATGCGAGACTGACCGCGCACATGGCGACAACACGCTTCCGCCGCGTGCGCCGCGCGCGCGGCAGCCGGACGCGGTCTGGGCCGGGTGCGCCGTTTGATGGAAGGGACATGAGTTCTCGGGAACGCCCGATTATACCCGCGCAACGCCGCGTGACTGCGGAGTACGAGGCAGACAAGATTGTCGGCAAGGAGGGGTGCGATGTCACGACCGATCGCGAAGGGTACTCATGGCTGGCCGCTGGGCATTCCCTGGAGGCGCGGCGGGAAGCCACTCTCCGCCCGTGTGCGTCTCCTGATCTTGTGCGTCGTCCTCGTCGTTGTGATTGCGCTGCCGATCGTGTGGCCCGGCATCACGTCCCGTGGGCCCGTGGTGTTGGCGCCCGGCGTGGACGGCACGCTCTCCCCCTAGCTGACGCAAGATACTCTTGTACGTGGACCATGTCATTTGACCCC
>CALBET010000103.1 GCA_937888665.1 uncultured Acidobacteriota bacterium | reverse complement strand
GGCCAGCGTCGCCTCGTCGTTGCGGCGGACCGTGACTTCGGCGCCCAGCTCGCCGAGATACTGGACGAGATTGTAGGTGAACGAATCGTAGTTGTCGATGACGAGAACCATGAGGCCCCTACACCAGTTCCAGTGCCCGCAGCAGGGCGGAGGCCTTGTCTGCGGTCTCGGTGAATTCTGCGGTCGGGTCCGAATCGGCCACGATGCCGGCTCCGGCCTGGATATGCGCATGCCCGTCCCGCATCGTGATGGTGCGGATGGTGATGCAGCAATCGAGGTTCCCGGCGAAGTCAACGTAGCCGATCGCGCCGGCGTAGATCCCGCGGCGTGAGGGCTCCAGGTCGGAGATGATCTCCATGGCCCTGATTTTGGGGGCGCCCGACACGGTGCCCGCCGGGAAGCATGCGGCCAGCGCGTCGAGACGATCCAGGTCCTCCCGCAGACGCCCCTCGACCCGGGACACCAGGTGCATGACATGGGAGTACCGCTCCAGCCCCATGAACTGGGCAACCCGGACCGAGCCGTACTCGCAGACCCGGCCGATGTCGTTACGCCCCAGATCCACGAGCATCGTGTGCTCGGCGCGCTCTTTCTCGTTGTGCTCCAGCTCGACCGCCAGGCGGCGGTCTTCGGCGTCGTCGGCCCCGCGGGGGCGCGTGCCCGCGATCGGGTGCGTCACCACGTGCCGGCCCTCCACGCGGACCAGCATCTCCGGCGAAGACCCGATGATCGAGAGCGGCCCCATGCGAATGAAATACATGTAGGGCGAGGGGTTGACGTGTCGCAGGGCCCGGTACACCGTGAACGGGTCGGCGCTGATCTCCGTGTCGAACCGCCGCGAGAGCACCACCTGATAGATATCCCCGGCTGTGATGTGATCCTTGGCGATGAGGACCGCGCGTTCGAAGTCTTCCTGGCTCGTGTTCGAACGGACGTCCTTCGCGGTCGGCGGCGCCTCGGTCGGTTCCGACAGCGTGCGTGCTAGTTCCTGCTCCAGAAAGTGAATCTTCGCGGACGCCAGCTGGTAGGCCATGTCCAGATCGGCGTGGGGATCGACCCGGGCGTTCGCGATCACGAGGATCCGATGCTTGACATGGTCAAAGGCCATGATCGTGTCGAAGAGCATGAAGCCGGCGTCGTCCTCGCCGGTCGTGGGAGCGCCGCGCTGCGACCAGACGCCTTCGAGCGACGGTTCGAACCAGCTGGCCGCGTCATAGCCGAGAAACCCGACCGCGCCGCCGGTGAATCTGGGGAGTCCGGGCACGACGGGCGCCTGATAGTTGCCCATCACGGTGCGGAGGCGGTCGAGAAACGGCTCCGCCTCGTTCGTGGTGTCGCCGTTCTGCTCGACCATGGTGACGCCATCGCGGGACCGGAGCACGAGGAACGGGTCCTTCCCGAGGAAGGAGTACCGCGCCACATGCTCCCCCCCTTCGACACTTTCGAACAGGAACGCGTGATCGGCGTCCTCGGCCACCTTGAGGAAGGCGGACAGCGGCGTGAGCAGGTCCGCCCGGATCTCCTTGCAGACGGGGACGAACGTGCCGCGCGAGGCCAATTCCTGAAACGTCTCGAACGAAGTCTGGCTCATACCCGTTGCTCCTCGACCTGGGCGCCGAGCGCCGCCAGAGCCGCCGTCTTGAACAGCTCGGAGGATGGTCGTGATGCACACCACCATTCAAATTGCCGCACGGCCTGCGCGACCAGCATGTCCAGACCGCCAATCGTGTGACACCCGGCGGCGGCGGCATCCCGCAACAATGTCGTGCGCTCGGGGTTGTACACAAGGTCATACACCGTGCCACCGCCGGTCAGCGCGGCCGCCGGCACCGGGCTGTCCGCTACGTGGGGCGCCGTGCCGGTGGGCGTGGTGTTCACCAGGAGGTCCCACGAGCCGGCCGGTGGCGGAAAGGTGCCGACCTGCCCCGCCACCAGACCGGCCACCGCGACGGCGCGATCGGTCCGTCGTGCGCACACCGTGACGTCGGCGCCCTGACTGGCCAGCCCGACCGTCACGGCGCGCGCAGAGCCACCGGCCCCGAGGACGGCGGCACGCAGACCGGCCACACCGCC
>CALBET010000102.1 GCA_937888665.1 uncultured Acidobacteriota bacterium | reverse complement strand
AGCATGTCCCGGTACCTGCCCAGATCCGCTAAATGCGGTCGAGCAACGTAAACCGGCTCGGCGAACAGATGCCATCGAAGATAGCTCTCGAACCGATCTCGTGCGTCGCCTAGTTCCACAATTCATTCTCACACAAGCATCGAACAGGGATTTACGTGCTCGCTTGCCACAGCGCGGACCGGCAGCCGACGCATCCGGTGGGCGCGGGTGGTTAGTCAGCGCCCTTTGAAGACCCGTTGGGCGTAGAATCGCAACCAGGTCGGCTCGTCCTGGAGCCACCGCACCGTCCGTTCCAGGCCTGCGGAGAGTCCGGTCTGCGCACGCCATCCCACTTCTTGGGCCATCTTCGTCGGCGATCCAACCCACACATCGGTATCCCAGGCGCGCGAAGGCATCGTCCCCCACGTGGGCTCGGCGTCGAGATTCGTCAATCGGCGGGTCGTGGCGATCAGATGGTGCAACGTGGTTTGGGTGCCACTGCAGAGGTTATACAGCGACCCGCGAGGTAGCGCCGGAGCGGCTGCGACCCGTAACAGCGCATCGACCGCATCCTCGACGAAGACGAAATCCCGCGCCGTGCCCGGTGACACGAGCGGTGGCAGGCGGCCGTGGAGGGCGTGAACTAGCAGCGTCGGGATCAGCCGCGTCGGTTCCTCAAACGGGCCATAGATCGACCAGAGCCGCACGGTGACAGCGTTGATATCCCGATCGCGCGCCGTAAACTGACCATAATGGCTGGCTGCCGCCTTGGTCACGGCATAGTGGCTGTTGGGCTCCAACAATTCCTGCTCGCCGGGTGCGTGGTCCTTGTAGCCGTACTCGGACGAGGATCCGGCGTTCACGAACGACGCGACGCCCGCCTCTGCGCACTCGTCCAGCAGCAGTACGCACCCGAGCAGGTTCGTCTCGATCATCTGCCGCATGCCCGTCTGACTGGAGTACGCGCCATAGGCGGCCAGATGGAACACCCAGTCTGGCCGAACGCCTGTGACGACGGCGTGCACGGCGTCGCGGTGGGTCAGGTCGGCCTCGTGGACGTGCACCAGGTGCGCGATCTCGCGGACCCGCCAGGACTGGTGGCCGGCGCGCAGGATCAGATGCACCTCGTGGCCATCCGTCAGGGCTCGCCGGACCAGGTTGGCTCCGACAAATCCCGTCGCGCCGGTGACCAGTACCCGCTTGCCCAACGCGCGTCCTCATAGAAAACTGTTGTAATCGAACGCCTCCAGATACGGGCGAGCCCGCGTCCGGATCTCCTCCACCTGTGCGGAGGTGAGTTCCCTGGCCGTCGCGAGGTTCGCTTCCGGCGTCGGCGTCCGAATCGTGCCCCACGGGTACACTTCCTTCAGGGCATTCCCGTTCCAGGTCACCTGCGCGAGCGAATCGCTGCTCTCCAATCCCAACGTCTCACAGACTGTGCCGAGCGTCGCCTTCGGCGCGCGCATGACGTCCTCGGTGCGGACGATGTGCACACGACCCGGATACATGTCGCGAAACAGCAGCGCGTGGTACTGGCTAAGTGTCCATCCCAGCAGGTAGTTCTCCAGGCTCATGGGCACGGGCCGCTTGCGCGTGTCGGCGAAGGCCGACCAGGGATTGCGCACCACGTGAAGGACGTGCGCCTGTGGCAGGTCTCGGAGGATCTTGTCGGTGTCCACGGTGATGATCGGGCTGTACCCGACGTAGACGGCCTCCCGACCGGAGCGGCGGCAGTCCTTCCAGGCGTCGAACGTCGCGCGGAAGAACGCCGCAACATTGTTTCCGGTGCTGCGGCCTGATTTTCGCACGTAGTCCGCATAGATGCGACCGCGCTCGTCGTCGCTCATGTCGAACGGCATGTGTCGGAACTTGCTCACGTTGGGGGTTCGGCTGCGCACCTTGCCTTCTTCGTCGATGATCGCCTTGTAATCTTGCGCCGCACTGGCATCCAGAGCGAACACCGGCCAGCGGTACTTCAACGGAAACAGGCTGGAGAGCATGTCATGGACGAGCCTCGTTCCCGGCTGGGATTCGAAAGGGTAGACGAACAGCTCTGGATGTCCATCCAGGAACCGGTGCGTCACGTTGCCTCCATTTTCGTACATCGCGCCTATCATCAGGAAACGAAAGTCTTGGCTGTCCATGGTTCTCCTGAGGTTCATCCGGCAAGGAATGTGTGAAAAAACTCGATCTCTCGACGCGACCGCCGCGACCCGACCGCAAACGGAAGGCCATTGCTGACCCGGTCGGCGATCCAGTCGATGGCAAAAACCTGGCTGCCGTAGGGCCATTCCAGACTGCCGAGCACGCTGCCCGACGACAGCGAGACGGCATGCACGCCGCAGCGGCTACTCTCGACATCGAGGCCCGGCGCGTAGCGGGCGTAGCGCGGAATCACGCGCGACGTGGCGACGAACGCGACATCGTCGACCAGACAGAGCCCGCGTGTCCACCCGGGTAGTCGTGTCACGACGTCCAACACGCCATCGGACACGGATCCTAGCTCGCCGTATCCGCTGTTGGCCACCCAGAGGCGACCGTCAGACAGTCTCGCCGAGTGCGGTCGCGTGAGCCCAGTGCAAACAGGTTCGCGCGTGCTACCGGAAAAAATCACCCCGCGGCGGTCCACGGGGTAGTTGAGATGCCCCGGCCGCAACCGACCCAGCGATGTCGAGGACGCGGAAAAATAGGAGTCGCGAAGCGTGCGGCCCGCGGCGATCGAATTCAACTGAATGTGGTTGCGCTCGAACACCGGACGGCCCTTCCGCTCGACGCAGCGCGGCCACCATACGGGTGTGAAGTGTCCGTCCGGCATCAGAGTGACCACGGCATTGTGGCCGACCGCGCTGCCGTGCAACGAGGAGCCGAGCATCGCCAGGTCGTGTAAGTACAGGCTGCCTGGATAGAACGTGGACGACACCGGCACGAGCGGCCCGCCCTTCGGAAGCCGCGTCTGGCTATCGGCCCTTTCGACGCGACCCGTCGCGGGTTTGAGCATGAACACCTGATTCGGATTGCGCGTGCTGGCCAGGTGCACGCGGCCACGACCACGATCCACCACTAGGCCGGACGGGTGCGGCATCGGGAGAAAACTCAGTCGCGGCCGGCCGGCCGGGGCGCTCGCGGCAATGACCAGGTGTTCATATTCGCGGGTGATCAACAGCGTCAGGCCCCGCTCGGCGAGAACCTCCCACCAGCCGCTGCTGGCTCGGCTGACCAGGAGGCGGGGGTCGGTAGCGGAGGCTTCGCGCCATTGGCTGCAGATCTGGGCGGTGTCGCGCCACTCGGCGGTCTGCAGAGCCCACATCGCGGCAAGTTCGGCTCGGCGGACTCTCATCGTCGTGTAAATTGGCGCCGCAGTTCGAGGGCCCCAAAGTACATGCGGAACGCTGATGTCAGGCCGGTCGTGCTGCGACCCGAATGCCGCGTGGCGCTTAGGATCGGCACTTCGATGACCCGGTAGTCCTCGACCCGGCAGATCGCATTGAACTCCAGGTCGATGAGGTCGTCATCGCGCGTCAACTCCGTCAGCCGCTTCAGCGCGCGGGGGAACACCTTGGGGGTGCCGTTGATGTCCCAGTAGGGCAGATCGAACAGCGCGCGGCACTCCATGTTGTACAGCAGCGAGCCGAGCCGGCGCCGCCAGGAATCTCGGATCTTCCGGTTTGCCTTGATCACCGAGTCCATGTGAATCGAGCCGTACATAAGCATCAGGAGCAGGTCATTACCCGTCGTTCGGGCCGAATTCGTGTAGCAGAGGAGGTCGCCTCGCGCGCTCGTCAGGCCAGCGCGAACCGCGCGGCCCCACCCTCCCTGTGCGACATACTGCGTGCGAATGACCGGAAACCGCGCCTCGAGCTCCCGGCAGATCTCAAGCGACTGATCTCTGTGCGGCCCATTCACGACGGGCAGCAGTTCGAACGACATGTTCAGACACGACAAAGCCGCGATGTGCTCTTCGAGCACCACGGCGATATGGCCGGCTTGGTTGTGCACCGGTAGCACCACGGACGCGAGGCGCGCGGTCATCGTTGCCCTAGTCCAATCGCCTGGAGCGCCTGCGCAACGATGGCCGCACGGTCGAGCCCGTACTCGAGCCAGCGCTCGGCTTGGCTGCCGCTCGAGCCATCGGGCGAATCACGCACCGCCAGCGGCCACAACCGACAGTCCAGGCCGCGCGATGCGATCACCGAACTGACAAAGGCCGCCAACCCACCGGAAATCGTCTGGGCCTCGACTGACACGGCGACACGGACCCCCGATAGCAATTCGGCTAGGTCATCCTCCGGGTCCGGGTTGTAGCTCGATACGATGGCCAGCGTTGGGGCGACGCCCTGCCCAGCCAGCGCCGCGGCTGCCGCCGCTGCCTCAATGGACAATGACCCCGAAGCGATGATTGCCACGTCGGCGCCGCGACGGATGACGTCGAGGTGTCCGAGCGCAAAGTGTCCATCGAGGTGAGGGACGGAGAGACGATCGTCTTTCCCCAAACTGTAGTAGACGGGCCCCGGCCGATCGGCAGTCTTGAGAATCGCTGTCGCCGCTTGCGCCGAATCGGCGGGCACCACAATTGTCAAACCGGGCAACGTGCGCAACGCACCGATGTCCTCGAGCGCGTAATGCGTCGGACCGGCATGCCCGTACTCGAATCCCATGCCCATGCCGACAATGCGGACGGCCAGATTGTGCAGGACGGGACCATTCCGAATGAACTCGAACGGTCGCAAGGCCGCGAACGGCGCGATGGAGTAGACATACGGTCGCAGTCCGGCCTCGGCTAGGCCGGTCGCCAGCCCGACCATGTTCTGCTCGGCCACTCCGACGTTGATGAAGCGTGTCGGAAACCGCTCGCGAAAGGGCTCCAGGACCATGAAGCCCAGGTCGCCCGTCAGGAGGACGATTCGATCGTCGTCGGCCGCCAGTTCGCACAGGCCTTGGACGAAAGCCTGCCTCAACCCACACTCTCCAACTCCGCCATTGCCATCTCGTACTCGGCCGCGCTCATTGGCAAATAGTGCCAATTGATTGAGTTTACTGGCAAGTGGGTTTGTGCGATGGGAATGCCGCGTTCCATGTAGGACACGCCTTTCCCAAAGGTCGTTCTCGCGAGCACGATATGGGGCGATTCGTCTCCCGGCGGTGCCGGCGCGGACAGCGCGTGCGCGAGTGCCGGGACCGCGTGTCCGTCCACCTCCGTGACACGCCACCCGAAGGCTTCCCATCGTTCGCGGAGGTTGGGGTAGTCAACGATGTCGCAGGTCCGGCCAAAGGCCTGCTGTCCATTCCAGTCGAGCACAGTCGTCAGCTGCGTGAGCCGGTGGTGGGCGGCAAACGCCGCCGCTTCCCACACGGACCCTTCGTTGCATTCGGCGTCGCTCAGGAGGCAGAACGCCCGCCGCGGCGATCCCTGCATCCGGGCTCCAAGGGCGGCGCCGGCCGCGAAACTGAGACCGTGTCCGAGCGAACCGGTCGAGAAGTCCACTCCTGGTAGCGACGACTCCGGATGTACACCCAGCCGCGAGTTGTCGCCGCAGAACGTGCCAAGATCCGCCTCGGAGATCCAGCCTTTGAGCGCCAGTACGGCATACAGCGCCAAGGCCGCATGGCCTTTGCTGAGGACGAACCGATCACGGTCCGGGTCGTCGGCTGACGTCTCGCGCAACGCTTGACCATACAGCGCAGCCAGTATTTCGACCACGCAGAGACACGAGCCGATGTGGCCGACGTTCGCGCGCCGAGATTGGAAAAGAATGAGCCGCCGGATCTGCGTGGGATCGATCGGCACGATGTTCACTTGGCTGCCGCCCGGGCGCGGAAGCGGAACGAAAACGGGCGTCGCCCGAAAATACAGTAGCCAATCATGGTCGCCCCAGGCGCGTCGGCCATGCGCCACAACAGGTGGATCTTAGCCTCTCGGCCATTGCGCTAGTGGCGGAGGATAACCCGATGTGCGTAAAAAACCATTCGTTGACCATGTGACGCGTGTTCTTCCGTCTACTTTGACCTCAGACTTGGAATGACTGGCGTGCAAGCACACGCCGCGACGACGCCCCGCACGCCAACGACACTTCGATGACGCGCGATCCTCGGGAGATGTTTCGAGCCCGCGCCCCGTCGCACTGCTCGCCTTCATCTCGCCTACCGCACCCCGGTGATCACATACGGATCCATAAGGTGTTGGGCCTGTCAATTTCCCCGACGCCGGTCGCCTCGCGTGGGACGAGAAGCAACCGATCCCTCTAGAAGAATCGGGATTGTCCGGCCCGCTGTTGATCTTCGCGAGCGGCGACTCTTACTGTGATTCTATACGACCCGCTCGGTGGACGCCTCCTGCGTGGCTTCGAGAGTCCCGAGGGCTGAGACCAGCTTCTGGACTTCGCGCCATCCGTGAACCCGTCGAAGCCGCTGTTCAGCCTCAACGATGGCTGCGCTCACCCAGCGCACGACCATCGTGCCCTTGTGCCAGCGCTTGACGTTGCGCGTGTAGGTGGCAATCCCCGCTGAAGTTCTCGATGGCGCTCGTGGTAAGCAGCTTCGTGTACAACGCGCCGTGCAGCCCGCGGCGTTGGAGCGTGAGGGTGTCGTCGAGGCCCTCGCGCATCGAGGCGGCTGCGCCGGGATGGTCTGGGTCGAGCGAGGCGGCCAGGCGCTCCAGTTGTCGCTGGGCCAACGCGGCGTCTCCGGCCGCCCACGCCTCCCGCAGCACCGACGTCACGCTTGCGTGCACACGCTCCGGCAGGTGTCCCAGGATGTTGCGCCGCTTATGAAGCGGACAGCGTTGGATCGCGGCCAGCGGACCACGGACCGTGCAGATGGGCGAGGTGAGCGCCCTCGCGCCCGTTGGGGTCCAACCGCGGTTGACGAGGTCGCGCAGCGGCGCTCTGACGACGCGGCTTTGTTCGGTGTGGCCTTCTCGCAGGCCCAGAATCTGCTTCTTGCCTTGGTATCAACGCCCAAAGCGACTAGGACGGTGTGGTCGCCAAGCAAGACCCCATCGATTAGCCCGATCGGGAAATGGCGATCCCTGAGTGACGTAGTGAGCCATGGGGGCAATGGCGTCGTCGTCATCGCGACGCAGAGAGACCGCGCTCTTAGACGTCGACCGTTCCCCGAGGTCGTCCGGCAGGGTGCGAGGCTCCTGGCATACCGCCCGCTGGACCGCAGGCCACGGCACGACATGCGCATCTGTGGGTCGCGGTGCGAGGCGAACCCGAAGCTGGGCAACTCGAGCTCCTGGTCGGTCTGACCGCGCACCCGAGCGCGCGTCATCCGAATCCGCCGACCCGCCAGCGTGACTCGCTCGGCGTCGTGCCTGCGCGACCCGCGCGCCCTTCGGGGTCGCGTTTCCAGCGCGCCCCACAGAGCCGGTCGCGATCCCGCTCCATCATTGCGTCGGGGACCTGCTGGTCCGCCCGGATACAGAGATCGAAGTACGAGCGTCCGATACTGCGCACGCGCCCAGCACCGGCACGGAATCTGGACGGTCGCTGTCGTCGGCCCTTCCACAGCCTGGAGGCGGGCGGACTTCCTGGCATGCTTCGCCATGGCGCCGGGTCCTTCTTGGTTTCATCACCCCCTCCGTACCACACGGAGGGCGAAGAAGCCGCCGCTCTTCTGCATCAGAAGATCAACAGGTGTTGGGACAATCCGAGATTGCGGCTGGTGGCACAGCGTGTCGCCCGGCCCCCGGGCCAGGGATTCCATCACCGCCGGCAGCTCGGCAAGACGACTCTCCCCCGAGATCAGCACATTCAGTTCGGCGGCGCGTAGCAGGTCCAGGGCGCGCTACGCGCAGGGTGAAGCAGGCGACGTATCCTTCCGTGTAACCAAACACGAACACCCCGGCGGGCCGTCAGGGAGAACGAGACGCCACCCATGCTGAAGGCACTCGACCAGGACGGTGCAGACAACGACATTGCCGAGGACGAGCGTGCTGCGTCGACGCTCAACCAGCCCTCTCGAGCGGGAGTGTGGCAGATCCTGACGACCCTATCAAAGCGCTCAATCAACTGCGTGCCCCTGCGACATCTCCGGCTTGACGACCGCGTTGAATCAGATGGTCGTGCACCGCGGACAATGTCGCGACATGGGATCGTCGACCGCCGCGAGCCGGTTCTCCATCCGACGAAAGACGACCACGTTCCGAGATATTTGCGATTTCGTGTTGATGCTGACTATCGTCGGCCTCACTCGTAGTGGGGGCTGACGGTCACGCCGCAATCCTCGGGCCCGCACGCCACGTCGCTCGCAAGCCCCCATGCGCCAACATCTAGACTAGTACTACTTTGTCACTTTCTCGACGCCCGTTGCGAGCCGACCATACGAGGAGGCGTCCCCTCTTGTACTGACCGATGAATCTTGGTACGCTGCGGCGCGATGACCGATCGGAAGGCGATCCGACAACTGCAACGCCTGCTCACGTGGCTGGAGCACTTCCAGGTGTGCTTTGGGCGTCGCGCCCAGGCCCTGGCCTTGCGCCGCTACGTGCAGGGGCTGCTCAGCGACAGCCCGCGCAAGTCGATGGAAGCGATGCTGCCGCGGGTCACCGAGCCCGGGTCGTACCAAGCGTTCCAGCACGTCATCACCGATGCCCCGTGGCGCGCGGACCGCGTCTGGCAGCGCTTGCGGGCGGTGTTGCCCGAGCGCGCCGGGCTGCTGATCATCGACGGCACGAGCTTTCCCAAACAGGGGAAGTACTCGGTCGGGGTGGCCCGCCAGTATTGCGGGACCCTGGGCAAGGTCGCCAACTGCCAAGTCGCCGTGACGGCCGCGCTCTGGACCGGGGTCCGCGCGTATCTGCTCGGGGCCGCGCTGTATCTGCCCGAGGCGTGGCTGACCGCTGCCGCGCGGGACCGGGCGCGCATTCCGGCCACGGTGCGCTTCCAGGCGAAGTGGCGCCAGGCCCTGACCTTGCTGCGCGACGCGCGCGCCAGCGGCCTTACGGTCACGGGCGTGCTGGCGGACGCGGAGTTTGGCGACAACAGCCAGTTTCGGGCGCCATTGCACCGGCTGGGGCTCCCCTACGCGGTCGGGATTGCGTCGTCGCAGACCGTCTTCGTAGGCCGACCGGTCCTCGTGCCTCCCACGCCGACCCGGGGCGGCCGCCCACGGACCCGGGCGACGTTGCCGCTCGGCGTCACGCCGGCCACGGTCGCCGCCGTCGCGGCGGCGCAGCCGCGCTG
>CALBET010000101.1 GCA_937888665.1 uncultured Acidobacteriota bacterium | reverse complement strand
CACGGTTCGAACCTCATCTTGTCGCCAAGCACCGCCGATCTACCGTCCAACGTCTCGCACGCACTGATCCTCCATGACGGGGAGACGCTGTATGACGGAGACCCGGCCACGGTGTTTCCGATCTACGATCACTTCGCCTATCGGCTCCGGAGGCTAGAGAGGGTGGCGCAGCAACGACGCGAGAGTGACGAGGCGGGTGGCGCGGCCGTTCCCGTGAAGCTCCCGCCGGCGGCCGACCTGATCGAGCGTGCGGCGCGGAGCCTCAGTCGGTCGCAGGTCGTCTCCCGCTTGGACGACGATCTCCCCCGGATCTGGTCCGGCGATCAGCCGATCATCCTCGGTCCCTACATGTCCGGTGTGGGGTTCGAACTGCTCTACTGGCGGCCGTTCGTCACGTGGATGCGGGAGCGGTTCGGGCCGTGCGATCAACCGGTCGTGCTGGTGTCGCATGGTCGAGTCGGGGACTGGTACACCGACCTGGCGTCCGAGTATGTCGACATGTGCGACCTGATGCCCCTGGCGACCTACGAGGAGCGGAACCGGGCGAGGGTCCGTGACGGCGGTTCCGTGAAGCAGAAGATCGTCGCGGATTTCGACCAGGAGGTGCTTACGACGCTCGCCGGTCGGCTGGGCGCGCCAGACGCCGCGGTGATACACCCGTCTGTCCTGTTCAATGCCTGCTCGCGGGTCTGGAACCGCCACTTACCGTCCACCTGGTTGGACGAGCATACGCGTTTTCGGCGATTCCCGACCGGCCAGCGGCCGACCGATGACGGTTTCTCAGAGCCCTATGCGGTAGCAAGTTTTTGGTTCACCGGGTCGTTCCAGGATAGCAGGCGGCACCGACACCTGATCCACGATGTGGTGCGTGAGCTGAGCGTCCGTCTGCCGGTTGTGGTCCTCGAAGATCCCAGCTTCTCGGAGGTCGCATCCGTTGACGCGGGTGAGAGGATTCGTGTCATTACACCGCAGGCCGACAGGGACGACCAGGTGCGATCGCAGGCCGCGATAATCGCGGGTGCCAAGGCGTTCATCGGCACCTTTGGGGGGATCTCGCTGATGGCGCCATTCTACGGTGTCCCGGCCTTGATGCTATTCGAACAAGACGTGGGCCTGTTCGGGCACCACGTCACTGCCGCGAAACGGCTCGCCGAGACGTGGCCTGAGGTGCCGTTGGACACAATGCAGTCGACCAAGCTCGACGCGTCGCGTCTCGGTGACTGGATCGACCGGGCCTTGAGATGAAGATTTTCTTCTCGATGCACTAGCAGCCCGTGGTGAAAGTCCCGCTGCATTCGACGAGCGCTGCATCCCGCCGATCCGCGTTGTCATCGGTCGAATACTGCCGCGGTATTCTCTCTCTTCTCGCCTTGTTCGGCGGGCGCATCCGCCCGTCTCGGTGCGACGCGCGACTTTCACCACGGGCTGCTAGGGCTCGCGCGCCCCGCCCGGGAGAAGCGCCCCGATCTCAGCGCGCCAGATATTGGCACGCCCCTCCGCGAGCGCGTAAATGAGGCCTGACCCGTCGGGGAGCCACTCATAGCCACTGACGGTTCCGGTCGGGTCGGTGAGACGTGTCGTCTTCCCGCCTGCCGCCGGCATCACATGAAGCGATCGGCCGTTCGTCGTGCCAGACAGAAACGCCACGCGCGACCCGTCAGGAGACCACCGCGGCGAGCTCTCATCGTCGTCATCCATCGTCAAGCGGGTGGCGGCCCCGCCCGTCGCCGGCATGACGTAGATGTCGAACCCGACACCATCGTGTCGCTGGTAGGCGAGCGCCCGCCCATCTGGCGCGTACTCGGCCTGGGCCGTATACCCGCCTGCGGTCAGCGGTTCGGCCGTCCCACCTGCGGCCGGTACCCGCCAGACCTGCATCTGGGCGTCGGCCCCGGCGGAGGAGTGGAACACGATGTCCTCGCCGTCCGGACTCCACTGCGGCCTGGACGCCCCCTGGGTTGTCAGCCGCCTCGCCTCGCCGCCCGCGACAGGGATGAGCCAGACCTCGGACACATCGTCCTCCCGGTTGGAGAGGAACGCCAGTGTTGCGCCATCGGGGGACCAGAGGGGGCTGACATCCCGCGCGTCGTGGGTGGTCACCTGCCGCGGCGTGCCACCGTCCGCCGGCACGACCCACAGGTCGCTGCTTCCACCGCGGCTAGACTCGAAAGCGATCTGCGTGCCGTCCGGCGACCACCGCGGCCCAGTCGTGCCGCCAGGGCTCGTCGTGAGTCGCTGCGGCACTCCCCCACCGAGATC
>CALBET010000100.1 GCA_937888665.1 uncultured Acidobacteriota bacterium | reverse complement strand
TTTCCCAGCCACGCCACGCCTCGCGGACCAGCAACTGGCTCATCAGCCCGTAGTTGGACCGCAGCCCGCGGAAGTTGTCCGCGGCGTTCTGGTTCTTCACTTTCTGCAGTTCACGTGGCTCGACCGGCTCGGTCTTGAGACGCTCGATCTCGGCGTAGAGCGCGTGCTCGACCTCCTCTGGCGTCCGGCCCTCTTTCGCCGTGCCGCTCAGCGAAAACATACCCTCGAACTTCATCCCCGACTGGCCACCCGACGCCCCGGTTGCCACCTCCTGCTCTTCCACGAGCGAGCGATAGAGACGTCCGGTCCGACCATTGAGAATCTGCCCCAGCACCACCAGCGGTGGCTCGTCCACGTGGCCGTCAGGCACCGAGTGATAACGGATAGAGACCTCCGGATTCGTCTCGGCGTAGGCGGTCATCCGCTTCTCGCCCAGCTGCGGCACCTCGCGGGTGCGGGGCTGCGGGGGCGGCCGATCGCTTCGCGTGAGCCGACCAAAGTAGCGCTCCGCCAACGCCTTCGCCTCGTCCGGGTCGAAGTCGCCAACCAAGGCGGCGGTGAGATTGTTCGGGGCGTAGTAGAGCCCGAAAAAAGAGAGCGCCTCCTCGCGGGTGATCCCTTCCAGATCGCTCGGCCAGCCGACCACGGGCCAGCCATAGGGCGATGACTGCCAGAACAGCGAGTCGAACTGCTCCTCGAACTTGCCGGTCGGGGTGCTGTCGGTGCGCAGGCGGCGCTCTTCGTGCACGACTTCCCGTTCCGAGTAGAACTCACGGAATACCGGATTCAACAGACGGTCCGACTCCATCCAGAACCACAACTCAAGCTTGTTGGCCGGTACGTTCACGAAATAGATCGTGTAGTCGTAGCTCGTGCCGGCGTTCATGCCGGAGGCGCCCTGGCCCGAGTAGAGCCGGCTGAAGTCCTCTTTGATGATCAATTCGCTCTGCTCCTCCAGCAGGGCGTCGAACCGTTCAATCAGCGACTGATGCTCCGGTGTCCGGAGGGATGGGTCGTTCGGGTCCTCAATGCGCCCCAATCGGTGGGCCTCGAGTAGCACCGCTTCCTCGACCCGCATCTGAGCCTTGACCTGATCGAGCTGGGCGATGAGCTGCAGGTCCTGTTCAATATTGAGCGTGCCGATGGTCGAGGTGCCCTTGAACATCATGTGCTCGAACAGATGGGCCACCCCGGTGATACCGGGTCGCTCGTAGACCGAGCCGACCTTCGCCACCCAGCCGGCCGACACATTGGGGTCGCCTGGGCGCGGCAGCAGCAACACGGTCATGCCGTTGTCGAGCACCACCTCCTCGACGTCCACCTGTTGCGCCCCTGCGTTGGGGGCGCCCAGCAGCCACGCCACACACCCGAGCGCGCTGACTCGTTTCATCATCGACATTAGCATCGGTATCCTGTCCGGTCGGCGCCATCCGATCGCCCGCCGCATCCACGCTGTCTCAGCAGTTTGGCACAGCAGCGGCGTGTGTACCAAAGGCAGCGCGTTACAATATGGGCCGCTTGCAGGCTCCACTTCACCTCGTCACCTTCAGACCATCACGTCGTTGACCA
>CALBET010000099.1 GCA_937888665.1 uncultured Acidobacteriota bacterium | reverse complement strand
CCGGTCTCGGTGCGACGCGGGATTTTCACCACGGGCTGCTAGCGAATACCGCGGGGGGACGCCGCTCAGCGGTCGGCTCGCGTCCCGACGTCGCCGCGGGCCCCACTTTCCCCCGTGCGCACCGCCGCCGACATCCGGTCCGACCCGTCAGTCAACCGCCCGCACACCCCGAAACGCGGCATACACATACGGATAGTGCGGACGAAACCAGTTGCGAAAACTCCTCCGCACCAGTCCAGACGCCGTGACGGGTGAGGCCCCCTTGACAACGTAGTGTTGTCCGTCGAAGAAATCAGCTGAGTACTCGGGATACGACGCCATCGGAGCGAACCCCGGAAATCCCTCGAACACGGTTGAGGTCCACTCCCACCCGTTCCCAACGAGGTCGTGGATGCCCCAGGCGCTCACGCCGGCGGGATAAGAGCCGACGGGCACCGGCTCCCAGTGCTGGAACCCAAAATTCCCTCGCGTTGGATCCGGATGCGCCTCGCCCCAGGGGTGTGACCGCTGGGTGCCATCCGGTGTACCGAACGCGGCTCGATGGAATTCGGCCTCCGTGGGCAACCGCAGCCCCTTCCACCGGGCGTAGGCGGCCGCCTCCGCATGTGAGACGTAGACCGGCCAGGCGGGCGGCAGCGGAATCAGTTCGAACATCCCGCGCCAGAACCAGTCTCCACCCTGTTGATACCAGAACGGAGGATGGTCGACGCCGGCGCCCGTGCGCCACGCCCAATCGGCCTCGGACCACAGGTCGGCGTTGGTGTACCCGCCCGCCTCGACGAACTCGAGAAATTGCCGGTTCGTCACGTTGTGGGTGTCGATGGCGAAGGCGGGCACGTCTCGCGCGAGGCGTGGGAACTCATTGTCCCAGCCGAACGGAATCTCGTCCAGCATTGCGCCGAGCGTTGCGCGTCCGGCCGGAATGGCCACCTGGTTCGGCTCCGCCACGACCCCCTCGGTCACGGCCACCGCGGTCGCCGGACGCTGCTTCCGCGACATCGGGAGCCGATGCCACATATACGCCAGGGTCTCCTGGTGCAGCTCCTCATGCTCGATCAGCGTAAACACAGCCTGTCCCCGATGCAGCACCGGATGGCCGGCCTGTTCGACCGGGGCGTGCGCGAGCGCGTCGAGAATCGCCTCGTCCGCCAGGTCGGCATACTGCTTGACGGCGCGCCGACTCGGCCACGACTCGATCGCTATGCCGTCGGCCGACGACGTGTCTGGCGGGTCGATGCCACGCGCGAACAATACTTCGAGATCGTCGTCCAGGCCCTGACGCCCGAGCCCTCGCTTGAGCAGCGTGTTCACGCTGAACGCGGGGATGTGGCCCTCGTAGAACACCACCGGGTGCCGTAACGGAATCGGCTGCTCGTAATAGGCCTCCGGGGTGAGCAGACCAAAGAGGTCAGCCGTCCGGCGGCGGGTCTGGCGGAACCAATTGATGCTCTCTGCTCGGTCGACGACCTGCGGCGGCGTGCCGTTCATCACTGCGCCCTCCGTCGCGCACCCTCCCCTGACGGCGCTCCAACACACACTAACATAGCCCGATCTGAGAGCCGGAGCGCGTCCGGCCAGCCCTGCGTTATGGTAGCCTCAGACTGTCGGGTACAGCCTTTCGGCGGGCCAGCAGGCGTATCCTCGCGAAAGTGGCGGAACTGGCAGACGCGCCGGATTTAGGATCCGGTGGCCGAAAGGCTGTGGGGGTTCAAATCCCCCCTTTCGCACCACGTCGGGGTCCGCCGGCGTTGGGCGTGAACGGCAAGGCGCGCACGCGCGACGCGCTCCCTCGTGGCTCCTCGTCGGCGGGGCGCCACGGCCGCACCATGCCCCACACACGTCAGAAACCGGATACGGGACAGAAGCCACTTCGCGACATCACGTACGAGGCCGATTGCTAGTCATGAAAGCGGAGATTACGGAGCTGAGCGAGACCCGCAAGCGTCTCGATGTAGAGATTCCGGTCGAGCGTGTTGACGAGGCGCTCAGCCGGCTCGCGGAACGATACAGTCGTCGCGCCAAGGTGCCAGGGTTCCGACCCGGCAAGGTGCCGGTACGGATCGTCAGACAACGCTTTCAGCAGGACTTGCTGCATGACGTGGCCCACGACCCCGTCCCGAAAGCGGTCGACGACGCGTTGCGTGAGCGACATCTGGCACCACTCGACACACCGGATGTTCGCGATGTGTCGGTCGACGCGGGACAGCCGTTGACGTTTCATGCCCTCTTCGAGGTGATGCCCAAGATCACCGACCTCGACTACGACGCCATGACGCTACGACGCACTCCGGTCGTGCCGGACGAGGCCGCGACCGACAAGGCGGTCGAAGAACTCCGGCTGCGCGCCAGCCGGCCCGAGCCCGTCACGGACCGAGCGGTCGAACCGGGCGACATCGTGACCGTAGACATGACGCGCCGCGGTGTGTCCGGACCGGAGGCGGCGACGCCCCCGGATCTCCCGGAAGACCGTCACGAGGGGGTAACCGTCGAACTCGGTGCCGACGCAAACCCGCCCGGATTCGACGAGGAACTGATCGGGTTGGGGATCGACGAGGCGAAGGCGTTCGAGCTGATCTACCCGGCCGACTTCGAACAGACCGAGTTGGCCGGCACGACCGTGGCATACGACATCACGGTGCGAGCGCTGCACCACCGGCAGTTGCCGGAGCTGAACGACGAGTTCGCGAAGACCGTCGGCGATTTCGAGACACTGGAGGCCCTCCGCGAACGGATCGCGGTCGACCTGCGCCGCGAGGCGGAGGCGGAGGCGGATCGCGACGTCCGGCGCGACTTGTTGGCGCAGCTGTCTTCCCGGGTGACCGTCGAGATTCCGGAAGCCCTGGTGAACCGGGAGATAGGGCGACGACTCGAACAGATCGCCTCGCGGCTGGCGCAGCAGCAGGTGGACCCGAGAACGGCGAACGTCGACTGGGAGGCGTTGAGCGAGAACCAGCGTGCACCGGCGCGCGACACGGTGCGCGGCTCGATGCTGCTCGACGAGATCGCCCGACGGGAGACCCTGACGGTGACCGACGACGACGTCGAGCAGGAAGTGACGCGCTACGCGGAACGGCTGGGGCAGACGCCGGCGGCGCTGCGGGCACAGCTTGACAAGGACAACGGGCTGGCCGCGCTGGCCGAGGGGTTGCGGCGAGAGAAGACGGTCGAGTTGCTGCTGTCGCGTGCTACGATCGTGACTGCGTGAGGATCGTCCATCCCGGCCACCCCCTCTTCTAACCCGCGTTGAGTACCTCGCTTGTGAGTGATCGAAATATGCCTGAGGCACGCAATCATTTGGTCCCCATGGTCGTCGAGCAGACCAATCGAGGCGAGCGGGCCTACGACATCTACTCGCGGCTGCTCAAGGACAGCATCATCTTCATCGGGACGCCGATCGAAGACAGCATCGCAAACCTGGTGATCGCGCAGATGCTGTTTCTCGAAGCGGAAGACCCCCGACCGCGACATCGTGCTGTACATCAACAGCCCGGGCGGCGCGATCTCCGCCGGCTTGGCGATCTACGACACGATGCAGTTCATCAAGCCGGATGTGCAGACGGTCTGCATCGGGCAGGCGGCCTCCATGGCGGCGGTCCTGCTGGCCGCCGGCACCAAGGGGAAGCGCTACAGCCTCCCCAACTCACGGATCGTCATCCACCAGCCCCTGATGAGCGGCCTGGCCGGACAGGCCACGGACATCGACATCCATGCGCGTGAAATTCTGCGGATGCGCAGCCGGTTGAATGACATGCTGGTCACCCACACCGGTCAAGAACTGGAGCGCATCGAAAAGGACACCGAACGCGACTACATCATGGACGCGGAGCAAGGCGTGGAATACGGTATTATTGACGAAGTCATCAGGCAGCGCGCAAAGAAGGATGCCTGAGCAGACCAGCCCCAGACGGGGTTCTGCTGGGCTTGAACCAGGCGTCGTGTGACCATGGCCAAGAAAAGCGGTGAACCCGAAATCCTGCGTTGCTCC
>CALBET010000098.1 GCA_937888665.1 uncultured Acidobacteriota bacterium | reverse complement strand
GCACGGGGGGGCCCCGCGGAGGGGCCGCGTGGGGTTCGGGGCGCCGCCCCGTCTAGGGAAGGACGCACTGATGAACCGCTTCTTGCTGACCATGGCGACCTGCGCCATCGTGATTCTTACGGCGCAGTGGCAAACACGCGGCGCCGTGGCGGGTGCCGTGCTGCAAAGTCCGGACGGCAGCCCGAGCCACCGGTTCGAAGAACTCGCCGACGGCGTCTACTTCGCCACCGGCACCGGTGCGATGACCACCATGAGTAACAACCTGGTCATCATCAATGACGACCACGTCATGCTGGTCGACTCGTCGGTGTCGCCGGCGTCGGCGCGTGGATTGGTCGCGGGCATCAAGACCTTGACAGACAAGCCGATCAAGTACGTATTCAATACGCACTACCACTTCGACCACGCGCACGGGAATCAGATTTTTGGCGATGACGTGGAGATCATCGGCCACGAGTTTGTTCGCTCGATGCTCATGACGGACGTGCTCGACCAGCGCACCAATCGGTCGTTCACCCAGGGCATTCCGGCGCAGGTCGCAGCGCTGCGATCGCGCATCGCGGAGACGACCGATGCCGCCGAGCGGCAGCGGCTGGAAGCACAACTGGTGATTCAAGAAGCGCATGGGGTCGCCGTCCAGGAGACCCGACCTACGCCGCCCAACGTGACCTATCGCGATTCGATGACTCTGGTGAAGGGGGGGCGCGAGGTGCAACTGCACTTCCCCGGGCGCGGTCATACCGGCGGCGACTCGCTGGTGTTCCTGCCGGCAGAACGCATCGTGTTCACCGGCGACTTCTTTGTCGGAAGCCCTGGCTCCGGCGGCCTCCCCTACATGGGTGACGGCTATGTCGAGGAGTGGCCGGCCTCCCTCGACCGTCTGAAAGCGCTTGATTTCGACGTCATGGTCCCGGGCCATGGCGCGCCCTTCCGGGAGCGAGAGCAGATCGACAATCTGCAAGCGTATCTGCGTGATCTGTCTCGGCAGGTCTCTGCGCTACACGCCGAGGGCCTGTTGGCGGAGGAGGCCACCGCGCGCGTCGACCTGAGCGCCCACGCCGCGCACTATGGCAACCGCGTGGCGAATACGGATCCCCGCGCGGTGCTGCGACTGTACGAGCTGTTCCAGGTCAAGATGCCGAGATAGCCTGACGTGTCGTTGTGGCTCAGCCGCGGGTCGTCAGACTCGTGCCGCATTGGTTCGTAGTCGCGGGTCGTCAGATCCGCCGGGAGGAGATAGCGGGATGCCCAGCATGATCCGTATCGTGGCACTGCTCGGTCTGCTGGCGCCCGGTCCAATATGGGCCCAGGAGGTGACCGTCACCCCGGACGTCGTCTACGGCCACAAGTACGGCATGGCCCTGACGTTCGACGTCTTCGAGCCGGCCAACGCCAACGGCGCCGCCGTCTTGAACATCGTGAGTGGGGGATGGCGCTCCGCGTGGCGGCCGCACGATGAGTCACAACAGCGCTATCAGGCGCTGCTCGACGCGGGTTTCACCGTGTTCGCGGTGCGCCACGGCAGTAGCCCGAAGTTCGTGCTCCCGGAGATCGTGCCGGACGTGCGCCGGGCGGTCCGCTACATCCGGCTCAACGCGCGCCGGCTCGGCGTAGACGCGAACCGGCTCGGGGTGTGGGGCGGCAGCGCCGGTGGGCACTTGTCGCTGATGCTTGGCCTGGCGGCTGACAGCGGGGATCCGTCCGCCGAAGATGCCGTGCTCAGGGTTCGCAACGGCGTGGCGGCCGTCGTGGCGTACTACCCGCCGGTTGATCTCCGGCCGCTGGCACGCGGGATCAGTCTAGAGAACCCGAACACCCGCTTTCCGGCGCTGAATTTCGACCCGTCCGAAGCGTCGGCCATCTCACCCATCATCCACGTCTCCGGTGACGACCCGCCGACGCTGCTGATTCACGGCGACGCGGACGGTCTGGTGCCGGTCAGCAATAGCCATGAGATGTACGCCGCCCTGCAAGCGCACGGCGTCGAATCAAAGCTGGTCATCATTCCCGGCGCTGACCACGGGTTTCGCGGTGCCGATGCCGACCTCGCGATGACGGCCCTGGTCGACTGGTTCGTAGTCCATCTCGGAGCTCGCACGTCGAACTAACTAAGGACCCTGATCGGCTCCTAACTAAGGACGCAGTTCGGGGGCGATGAGCCGTGCGGCAAGAGGGACACCCCAGGGCGTGTTCCTCACCGATCGAGCAACTCGCCCCACAGGCGCAAATCTTCAAGGCAGTCGTCGGTCGGCGTGAACCCGTACTGTTCGCGCAATTGCTCACGTGGCAGATTGTCGAAGGTCCACATGCCTTCGTCCGCGCGCAGCCGGGCCGTGGCGCCGCCAGCGCGGCCGACAACGAGCAGCGTGGTGAGACCGAGGGCGGTGACGAATTTCGTCCGGCGTGGCGGAACCGCCGGCAGGAGGCTGCGGTCCCGGCCAACGCTATAATCGAACGCTTCCTCCGAATCCCATGGCCGAACCGGTGAACACGTCCGAGCCTCCCTGGTTCCGCCAGATCGACGGCCACCAGTGGCGTGCGTTCCTCGCGACTTTTTTTGGGTGGCTGCTCGATGGCTTCGATTTCACCGTCATGACGTTCATCCTGGTCGACATCCAGGACAGCTTCACGGTGGACGCGGGACTGGCCGGTGCGCTCGGCACGGTCACGCTGCTGTTCCGGCTGGTCGGCGGGCTGGGCGCTGGGATGATGGCCGACCGGTACGGGCGCAAACTTCCGCTCATGTTGTCTATTCTCTGGTTCTCGCTGTTCGCCTTCCTCAGCGGATTCTCCACCTCCTACGCCATGCTGTTCGCGTTCCGAGCCCTCTTCGGGATTGGGATGGGCGGTGAGTGGGCGGCCGGCATGCCGCTCGCGCTGGAACACTGGCCGACGCGGCTACGCGGATTGGCGTCAGGGTTACTGCAAGGCGGCTGGTACTGGGGCTACATCCTGTCGGCGCTGACTTTTTCCTACATCTATCCGATCTTCGCGGCGATGCCTGACCCGTTCAGCGCGTCACCCGATTCCACGCTCGGGTGGCGCGTCATGTTCTGGACCGGGGTGATCCCAGCCTTGATGGTGCTGTGGGTCCGGACCGGCGTCAAAGAGAGCCCGGTCTGGCTCGAACGGCAGCGACGTCTTCAGGAGCAGGGTCGCAACAAGCTTGAGGACCGGGTCTCGCTGCTGCGACTGTTTCAACCAGACCTGTTGTGGGTCACGATCCAGAGTTCGGTGCTGATCTCGACCTTCATGTTCTCGTACTACTCGATTTCGTTCTGGTACCCGACGTTCCTCCGCGATCAGGGGCTGGATCCACTGCGGTATGTGGTGGGGTTCAATGCGGGCGCCATCTTGGGGATCGCGATGTGGGGGCGGGCCTCAGAGGGACGGCTTGGGCGCCGTGGCGCGGTGACCCTGGCCGCGCTCACCGGTGTCCTGTGCGTGCCGCTGTTCTTGACCACGTCAAGCACCTCGTGGTTGTTCGTCGGCTCGGCGCTCATGGGGGCCACCGGGGGCGGTATCTGGGGGATGGCGCCGGCGTATCTGACCGAACGGTTCCCAACCGCGGTGCGCGGGGTCGGACCTGGATTGTCGTATCACATGGGCGCGGCCATTGGGTCGGCCACGCCGTTCGTGCTCGGCCGGCTGCAAGATGGCGGGATGACCATCGGCGGTGCGATGATGCTGTGTATCGTCGGCTCAGGCGTGCTGGTCGGCGGCGTGATCTGGCTGGGGCCGGAAACGCGCGGTCGGCATTTCAGGGCCTTGGATGACGTGACCGCGGCCGACGACGCCCGGCATCGGAACGACGCTGTAACCGAGTAGGCCAGGGGCGCGCGACAATGCGCGCCCCGCGGCCAGCGGCGTGGGGCATTCAGGGGTCCCCGCGGAGCGGCCGCGTGGGGTTCGGGGCGTAGCCCCGTCGAGTCAGGGGCGCGCGACAATGCGCGCCCCGCGGCCAGCGGCGTGGGGCATTCAGGGGT
>CALBET010000097.1 GCA_937888665.1 uncultured Acidobacteriota bacterium | reverse complement strand
TGCCCCACTGATGTCGACACACATGAGCGAAACACGTCTTTCTCGAACGTCTTAATTTAACGATCTGACAAAGTAGTGCTAAGAGGGTGCAGAAAAGCGCCAGGGCGCGCGACAATGCGCGCCCCGCGGCCACGGAGTGGGGCTCTCGGGGTCCCCGCGCAGTGGCCGCGTGGGGTTCGGGGCCAAGCCCCGTCTGAGTACTAGTGCCAGAAACGATCCTGGTCACCGGGGCGGCGGGCTTCGTCGGCAGCCATCTACTCACGCTGCTGGACCGCACCCTTGGTTCGTCCACGCTCATCGCGTGGCGACGGCCTGCGAACGCCGGCGGGTCGCTGAGTTCTCCGCCTCGCCCAGCTCCTGAGGACAACCGCGTCCACTGGAGGGAGGTGGATCTGCTTGATGCGCGATCAGTCACCCAGGCCGTCACGAACATCCGCCCCACACAGGTGTATCACTGTGCCGGGACCGCCAGCGTCGGCGATTCCTGGTCCAACAACTACGAGACGCTGCGCACCAATGTGATGGGGACGCAGCACCTGCTGGCGGCCCTGCGCGACCACGCGCCAGCCGCGCGCACGCTGATACCCGGATCGGCGCTGGTCTACAAGCCGTCGAGCACGGCCATCGACGAAGCCGCCCCACTCGGCCCGGTCAGCCCCTACGGTCTCAGCAAGCTCGCCCAGGAGCTGGTCGGCCTCGCCGCCGCCCGGCAGGATGGCTTGGCGGTACTGGTGAGCCGCTCGTTCACGCACGTCGGCCCGGGGCAGGCGCTCTCCTTCGCGGCGTCGAGTTTTGCCCACCAGATCGCCCGCATCGAGACGGGACAGACCCCTCCCGTGCTGTCGGTCGGCAACCTCGAATCCAGACGGGATCTGACCGACGTACGGGACACGGTTCGCGCCTACCAGCTCCTGATGGCCGCCGGGGCCTCCGCGACACCCTACAACGTCTGCACCGGGACGGCGCACCGGACCGCGGAAGTGCTGGAAGGCCTACTCTCATTTGCGTCGGTGGCCGTGACCGTTCGGCAGGACACCAGCCGGATGCGGCCGAGCGACAATCCACTGCTGCTCGGCGACCCTTCCCGAATCAGACGAGATGTCGGCTGGGAGCCGGATATTCCTCTCGCGGACACGCTCTCGAATCTGCTCGATTACTGGCGCGCGGCCGTCGCCGGCTGACGGGAGTCCTGGAGATCCGGCCACCCACCATGACTTGCGTGTGCGGAATCTGGCCAGCATAATGACCACATGTGTATGCGTCGCCTGCTCGCTGGCTTTGTGATTGCGGCGCTGGCGGGGTCGGCGCTGGCCGCCGCGGCCGAACCGCAACGGCGGCAGCCGGTGCCGCGGCCGTTTCCCCGACCGGGGAGCCCGAGCCCAGAGGCCACCGCCGTCGAACCCGCCCGTGAACGACCCGCGACGCCCGCCCCGGCGCAAGTCCCGTCCGTCTCGGACCAGAACGCGCCGACCGAGGCAACGCTGGGCCTGCCGATATACCCGAGCGCTCAGTTCATCACGTCGTACGACGCGGGCCGGGGCCAGCGATACTATCTGTTCGGCACCAACTCAAGCTTCGAGGAAATGGTCCGGTACTACGCGGTGATCCTCGACGAGCGGGGCGACCGCGTATTCGACGGACCGGCCACGCACATGTTTGAGATCGGCCGATTCCGAGAGGATGAGATGGCGTTCCCGCCAGGCGTGACGGTGAAGGACTATACGTGGAACGGCTCCGAAGGCTATCTCAACCCGGCTGGAGGCGAGCCGCCCCGGTTCAAGACAATCATCCTGATCGTGCCGGAACTCCCGGATCAGGCCCAGCGCTGATCGTTGCTCGTCGCTTGCATACTCCCGGTATGCGCGCTCCTCGCGCCTGGCGGGCCGGGCGCCTCAACACCCAACCTGACACCTTTATTTATTTACGGGGCCTTATGTAGAGGTCACGCTCCTGACGGAACTCGGCCGACTTTTCTTTCATCCCCACCAGCAACGCGTCCGTCTCGCCAACGCCACGCCCGGCCGCGTAATCCCGCACTTGCTGCGTCAACTCCATGCTGCAGAACTTGGGACCGCACATGGAGCAAAAGTGCGCGACCTTGGCCCCGTCGGCCGGCAGGGTCTCGTCGTGATAGGCACGCGCCGTCTGCGGATCGAGGGCGAGATTGAATTGGTCCTCCCACCGGAAGTCGAACCGGGCCTTTGACACCGCATCGTCCCAAACCTGCGCCCGCGGGTGGCCTTTGCCGAGGTCCGCCGCATGCGCGGCAATCTTGTAGGCAATCACGCCAGCCTTCACGTCGTCACGATTGGGCAGCCCAAGGTGCTCCTTCGGGGTCACGTAGCAGAGCATCGCGGTCCCGTACCACCCGATCATCGCCGCGCCAATGGCGGAGGTGATGTGGTC
>CALBET010000096.1 GCA_937888665.1 uncultured Acidobacteriota bacterium | reverse complement strand
ACGCGGCATCTGCTCATTGTCGGCGCATCGGCGGCCGGACGCGCGACGCTCGATCTGATTCGCCAGCGCGGGGTACGGGTGAGCGTCGTCGGATTTCTGGATGGTGATCGCACGTTGTGGGGCACTGCACTGGATGGTGTGCAGGTCATCGGTGGGGTCGATCAGCTGACTCGCGCCGTGGACCGGTGTCATGTCAGCGAGATCGTGGTCACCTTGGGCGACGGGGCGGAGCGGGCGTGGCTCGCACAGTTGGCGCTGTGTCTTGAGCGCGGCATCGCGATTCGACGCGGGTCAGATGTCTACGAGGAGCTGCTGCATCGGGTGCCGGTCGTCCATGCGGATTCCAGCCACCTGTTGTTGTCGGTCTCCACGGCCGCCCGCCAGCGCGCCGTGTCCCGGGTAGGGGCGCGAGCCCTTGATCTGGTCGGCGCTATCGTCGGTCTCCTCGCGTTGGCGGCGTTGACCCCATTGGTTGCTGTCGCGATTTGGCTCGACTCCGGTCGCCCGGTGTTCTTCCGCCAACGACGTGTGGGGTGTGGCGGGGCGACCTTCGAGCTGATCAAGTTCAGGACGATGACACAAGAGGCGGAGGCGGACGGCGTGCCGCGATGGGCCGGACGGCGAGATCCGCGGGTGACGGCTGTCGGTCGCGTGTTGCGGAAAGCCCGGCTCGACGAACTCCCGAACATCCTCAACGTCATTCGTGGTGAGATGGCTCTTGTCGGGCCGCGACCGGAGCGACCCGCGTTCGTCGATCGCCTCGAGCGTGACGTGCCCCTGTATCATGCCCGTCACGTGGTTCCGCCTGGCCTGACCGGTTGGGCGCAGGTGAACTGTCCGTATGGCGATTCGGTTGAGGGCGCCCTGACGAAGCTCGAGTACGACCTCTACTACGTCACCCATCGCTCGGTGTATTTCGATCTGTGGATTTTGATACGCACCATCGAAACCGTGCTCGCGCTGCGTGGCCGGTGATCCGGCCGAGCGAGGCCCCGCCGCGTGCAGACCGCGCGTGTGGCCGATGGTCGGAGGGCCACCCACCCGGATCGTTTCGTAGCTCTCCTTCGTGAATCCGTCGATCGACGCGGCCACGGGTCCAAAGACCGCGTACGCGACAACGACCCGCGACGGCTACGATCCTCTTGAAATGGGTCGTTGAGCACCTGGACCACATCGAACGCGGCGCCGAGATCGCGCCGGCGAGCCTCGGCTTGAACATCGCGAGGGCACGTCCCGGTGGAGGCGAGACCTACACTGCGACTTCCGGCACCTCACCGTCGGTCAGCAGCTCGGGCTCCGTCGCGTTGCGAATCTCCTCCACCGAGACTCCCGGGGCCCGCTCGAGCAGCCGGAGGCCTTCGGGAATCACCTCGATCACGGCGAGCGACGTGACCAGCTTGTTCACCACCCGCTGGCCGGTGAGCGGCAAACTACACGCATTCAGAATTTTCTTGTCGCCGCGTTTTGACACGTGGTCCATGACGATCAGCACCCGCTTCGCGCCGGTCACCAGGTCCATCGCGCCGCCCGGTCCCTTGACCATCGTCCCGGGAATCATCCAGTTGGCCAGGTCCCCGGTCTTGGAGACCTGCATCGCGCCAAGAATGGCCAGGTCGATGTGCCCGCCGCGGATCATCGCGAAGCTCTGGGCGCTGCTGAAGTAGCTGGCACCCGGCACCGCGGTCACGGTTTCCTTGCCGGCGTTGATCAGGTCCGGGTCGATTTCGGCTTCCCTGGGGTAGGGGCCGATCCCGAGCAGGCCGTTCTCGCTCTGGAGCTTGACGTCGACGTCCTCAGGGATGAAGTTCGCGCATAACGTCGGGATGCCGATGCCGAGGTTCACGTAGTACCCGTCTTTGATTTCCAGGGCGGCGCGGGCGGCCATCTGTTCGCGGTTCAGTGCCATGACGGGCGGCTATCCTTCTCGAGTCTTCCGGCGCTCGATGACCTTGTCCTGGTTTTCACCGACGACGATACGGTCCACATAGATGCCTGGCGTGTGCACCATGTGTGGGTCGATCGAGCCGACCGGCACAATTTCTTCGACTTCGGCCACGGTCACTCGACCGGCCTCGGCCATCGGCGGATTGAAGTTTCGGGCGGTCATCCGGTAGATCAAGTTGCCGTCTTCGTCGCCTTTCCACGCCTTGACCAGCGAGACGTCCGCGTGGAGGGCCGTTTCCAGCACATGCCATCGCCCATCGAACTGGCGCGCCTCTTTCCCTTCGGTCAGCGGGGTGCCGTACCCGGTCGGCGTGAAGAACGCGGCAATACCGGCGCCACCGGCCCGGATCCGCTCCGCCATCGTCCCTTGCGGGTTCAGTTCGACCTCGATGGTGCCGTCGAGGTACTGCTTCTCGAACAGTTTGTTCTCGCCGACGTAGCTGGCAATCATCGTGTCGATTTGCCGGCTCTCCAGCAGTAACCCGAGGCCGGCGCCGTCGACGCCCGCGTTGTTGCTGATGCAGGTCAAACCCGTGATGCCGGAATCGCGCAACGCGAGCACGAGGTTCTGCGGCACCCCGCAGAGGCCGAACCCGCCCACCATCAGTGTCATGTCGTTCCGCAGCAACCCGTCGAGTGCCGCGGCCGAACTTGGATAGACTTTCCTGGGCATCGCGCTCAGCCCTTCATCGGACCGTCCGGCACGCCGGCGCCCTTGCGCACGAAGCGAGCCAGGTTCGACATGTCTTCATCACCGAAGCCCTGGGCAATGAGCCCGTCTTCGATGGTCGCCACCAGACTGGCGATCGGGACCGGCACCTCGAACGCGCGCGCCGTTTCGAGCGCGATCCCGAGGTCCTTGCGGTGGAGCCGCGTACGGAACCCGAGCGGGTAGGTGTCGTTCAGCATGTTGCTCGACCGGTTCTGCAGAATCCAGGAGCCGGCCACCCCGCCCCCGATCGCCTCCACGACTTTCTCCGGGTCGGCGCCGGCTTTGCTGGCCAGAGTCAGCGCTTCGCCCAGCGCCAGGAACGTGCCGGCGATCACCACCTGATTGGCCACTTTGGCGATCTGACCGGCGCCCACGTCGCCAATATGGGTAATCTTGGCTCCGAGCACCTCGAGCACCGGCATGGCCCGCGCAAAATCTGCCTCGCTGCCGCCGCACATGATGGCCAAGGTGCCCTTGATGGCGCCTTCGGAGCCGCCTGACACCGGCGCGTCGACGTACCCGATCCCCTTCTGGGCGAAGGTCGCCGCAATCTCACGGGTGGCGGCCGGGGCGATCGACGAGCAGTCGATGACCAGGCCACCCTTCCGCAGTCCGTTGATGGCACCGATGTCGGCGTCGAGCAGCACCCGCCGCACGTCCGGCGTGTCGGACACGCAGGAGAGCACGATGTCGACTCCCGCCGCGGCCTCGGCCGGGCTCGCGGCGCGCGTCGCGCCCTCCGCCGCCAGCGGTTCCTCACGCGCCCTCGTCCGGTTGTGGACCACCACGCGGTGACCCGCCTTCAGCAGGTTCCTCGCCATCGGGGCGCCCATGGTTCCCATTCCCAGTACCGCAATATTCATCGTCCTACCTTTCTGCGCAGCAGCCGGTCGTCCATTGTCGGCCTTGGTCAAACTGTTCAAATATCCGTTCTTCTTGTGACACAAGTCGCATATTTTGGTTATTTAGGGTCCTTGTTAGAAGAAAACATCCAATTCATACGACGTGCGAGGAACTTTAGATCCTATTTTTTGGATACGCAAATAAAGTGAACGCTCATCTATGGTTTCGCATGCACAATGCCGCGCCCGGATTGTGGACGGTTTGTCGCCAGAGCGACCAGCTTCTTCCAGTAGCGAAACGACGGTCGATATCTGACATCCACGCTGCTGTATCCCGAGAACCTGAGCATCTCGGTCAGCGCGGTCATCGTCGGGATTCCGCAGAGGTCGTACGTCTGCTCGGCGGCGCGCTCGTCACCGGGAAAGAACGGCACGAGTGGGTAGCGCTCGTGAATGAACGGTAGCAAGACGTGGGTTTCGCAGATCAGAAGCCGCCTCGTGACCTGGGCAATACGCTCAAGCGCCGCCATCGGATTCCGTAGATGGTAGAACACGCCGAGAAACAGGACGAGATCGAACTGCCCCAGCGTGGCGGCGTCGAGGTCGTGGATATCCAGATGTTGGTGCTCCACCCGCGAGCCGAGACGCTCGTGCGCCGCCAGGAATTCATCCATCCCAAACCGGTCCCAGGCGAAGCGGTCGATCGCGAGCACCCGGTCGGCGCCGCGACGTTCGCACTCGAAGGAGAAATACCCGTGCCAGGCCCCGATGTCCAGCACGCTCCAGCCGGTCAGGTCCTCCGGGATGCCGAGCAAGCGCACACGTCGTTCGAACCGCCGGCGCACGCGCCACTCCTTCGAGAAAGGCGCGGCGCCCGAGTCCGGTTCCGAGATGAACTGATGGGTTCTGGGCGACACGAAAGACTCATGCGGTCGAAACAGCCGAGGATAACATGGTGACGATTCTGCTCCTGAGACCAGGGCGCGCGACAATCCGCGGGGGGTCCGGGGCGCCAGCCCCGACTAAGCACTAATGCAGGTCGTGCGCCATGGGATGCGCCGACGCGGGCGCAAGCCGGGGGTCGGCCAGCGGGAGCACCGGGAACGTCCGTAAGAAGGTGGCATAGCTCCAGCCGAACAGACCCGCCGTGCCGAGCGTGACGAGGATCTCGATGAGGCCGAGCGGTACGCCCTCGCCGTGCCAGAGCGACGGCGACACCAGGATGAACCGTTCCAGCCACATCCCGACGAAGCAGACGAGGGCGATCGTGAGCAGGGCGCGCGGCTTGGTCTTGACGGCTCGGCTCAGCAGCACCACGAACGGGATCACGAACGCCATCGCGAACACGGTCCAAGCCACGGGCGCCCAGGCGCCGTGCATTCGGTGATAGATGAACTCGGTCTCCTCGGCCAGGTCGCCGTACCAGATGACCAGATACTGCGACCAGAACAGGTAGGCCCATAGGATGCAGAAACCGAACAGCAGTTTGCCGACATCGTGCAGTTGGTGCGACCCGATGTACTCCGTCAATTGCAGCCGCTCACGCGACCAGACCGCGATCACGCAGAGAAACGCGAACCCGATGAAGAGGTTGCCGATGAAGTAAAACCCGCCGGCCAAGGTGGAAAACCAGTGCGGATCGAGCGACATGAAGAAGTCGAATGCCACCAACGTGAAGACCCACCCGTACGCGATCAGGATCGCCGGGGCGAGCCGACTCTGCGCCCGTTGCGAGGCGTCCCGTTCTTCCTCCAGGCCCCGCCATCCGGCAATCACCCGCCGGGAAATTCCCGACGCCTGGTGGTCGCCCGATTCGTCGAGTTGGCCGATGTCGGGCCTGAGCGACTGTCGGACATACAGCAGGCTCAGCCCCCCGAGCAGCAGGGCGGCCAGGACCTGTCTGATGACCAGAAATGGGATATTGAGCCACGCCTGTTTGGACGGCACCGGTTCGTGCACCCACGGCATCCAACTGTGCGCGCCCGCCAGCAGCACCAGCAACAGCACGAACGAGATCGGCAGGAACGCCGACGTGGCCTCGGATGTGCGCTTGAGCGCCCGGCCCCAGCGGGAGGAGGTCACCTGCATGATCGCCGAGATGACGACCCCCGCCTGCGCCAGGCCCCCGAAGAACAGGAAGTTCACCAGGAGCGACTGCCAGGCGCGCATGCTGTCCCCCAGCACCAGGCCGTAGAGAAACGCCGCACCGCCCACGAGGCTGGCACCCAGGCACAGGCGATGGGTACGGTCCGAGACGATCGGGGTGCCGACGGGGATCATCTACTGGATACTCGCGACTTCGAAGGTCTTCACGTAGTGCACGAGCGCCCACCGTTCGGGCACGTTCATCGAGTGGGCGAACGGCGGCATGCTGCGGCCGCCCTCGCGGATGATGGCGTAGATCCACCCGTCCGTGTAGTCCTGGATATAGGGCAGCGCCAGATTGGGCATCCGGGTGAAGTGCTCGGCGATGCGCCCGTCGCCCTGACCGGTGGCGCCGTGACACACCGCGCAGTACACGTCATACATCTGCTCGCCCTGTGCCCTGGTCTCCGGCGTGTTCGGGACCGGGTTGGGCAGGTTCTGGGACTCGATCCGGTCGCGCTGCCAGTCGTCGTCCAGGCCAATCGTGTCCTCGACCGGCGCCCGGGGGTCGACCTGCGGCAGCACCACCGGGCCGGTGTACATGTTGCGCATGAACGGCGGCTGCGCCAGCGCGACGGTGCTGCCCATGGTCGCCAGGAGCGCGACCACGCCCATTCTGACGCGATACGTTTGCGTCGTCATCCTTTGACCTCGCTGGCGCCGTGGCGCTTGAGACTGGCGCGCACCGCGGCGGCGTCGTCCGGGCGACAGGTCACACTGATGCCCGTCCTATCGTTGGTGAACCGCTCGTCCGGCGCTGGCGGTCCGGTGACACGAGGGAGCCTCGCCAACCACAGGAACGAGGCCATCCCGCCGAGAGCGCCGAACAGGATGGTCAGCTCGAAGGCGATCACCACGAACGGTGGAATGGAGATCAGTGGCTTGCCGCCGGTGATCATCGGCCAGTCCAGCACGGTATAGATCGGGAACAGGAATCCGGTGGCACACCCCAGCAGCCCACCAATGAGCACGAACAGCCGGACCGGGCTCACCCCGACGTGGAGGGCCTGGTCGATGGCGTGGTCGGGCACCGGGGAGTACGCGACCACATCGCCAAGACCCTTCTCGAGAATGGCTCGCGCCCCAGCCGCGGCTTTGGCGCCGTGGTCGAAGATACCGAGAATCTCAGTCGTCTGTGCCATCGCGTTAGACAGGGTCCGGCCAGGACGAGGCCGGGTCCGCCTCGGCCGCGCGGTCCATCGTTTCCTTCATTTCGGTGATGGACACCGCCGGGAAGTTCTTGATGAACAGCAGAAACAGCGTGAAGAACATGCCGAACGAGCCGATCGTGATCGCGGCTTCGACCCACGTTGGCTGATAGACGCCGGCCCAGTTGGCTGGGTCGAAGTCATGTGAGAGCGACGTCACGATGATGACGTAGCGTTCCAGCCACATCCCGATGTTGACAAAGATCGAGAGGACGAACAGCGCCTTCAGATTCGTCCGGAACGCCTTGACGAACAGCAGCAACGGCAGGATCACGTTGCAGGTGAACATCGTCCAGCTGTAGCCCCAGTACTGACCGAACATCCGGTCGTAGAACGTGCCCTGTTCGAACGGGTTACCGCTGTACCAGGCCACGAAGAACTCGGTGAGATACGCGTAGCCGACGATCAGCGAGGTGGTCAGCATCAGCTTCGCGAGGTTCTCGAAGTGGTGCACGGTGATGTAGCTCTCCAGCTTGAAGATGCGCCGCATCGGTAGCAGCAGCGTGATCACCATCGCGATGCCCGAGAAAATGGCGCCGGCGACAAAGTAGGGCGCGAAAATAGTGCTGTGCCAGCCCGGCAGAATCGCCATGGCGAAGTCCCAGGACACGACACTGTGCACAGAGATGACCAGCGGCGTCGCGAGCGCGGCGAAGAAGCCGTACAGCGCCGTATGGTGCTGCCATTGCCGGCTGGTGCCGAGCCACCCGAGCGCCAGCACTTTGTAGATGGGCTGGCGCCAGTCTTTGACCCTGTCCCGCGCGGCCGCGATATCCGGCATCAGCCCCAGATACAGAAACATCGCGCTGACGGTCAGATAGGTCGAGATGGCGAATAGGTCCCAGACCAGTGGGGACCGGAAGTTGACCCAGAGCTGCCGTTCGTTGGGATACGGGATGAGCCAGTAGAAGAACCACGGTCGTCCGATGTGGATGATCGGGAACAGTCCGGCGGTCATGACGGCGAACACCGTCATCGCCTCGGCGGCACGGGCCACGGCCGTCCGCCATCGAGCCCGGAACAGGAAGAGGACCGCCGAGATCAGGGTACCGGAATGGGCGATGCCGACCCAGAAGACGAAGTCGGTGATGTAGATGCCCCACAGAATGGGATGCTCGTAGCCGGCGACCCCGAGGCCGTTACGGGCTTGATAGAGAAAGGCGAACAGTCCGACTAGGGCCACCGACAGCGCGAGCAACACCCCTGCGTACCACAGGGGGCCCGGCGCGCGCAGCGTGCGCAGGACGTCGTCGTTGATCTTCGCGAAACTCATGACCAGCTGTGTCGACTGGCACCCCGTCAGACGTCCGGCGTGACTTTCTTCAAATAGGTCACTGCCGGCCGCGTGTTGAACTCGGCCAGCGCGTGATAGGCCCGGGCGTCGTTGCCCAGCTGCGACACGCGGCTCCCCGGGTCGTTCATGTCTCCGAACACGATCGCCTGCGCCGGGCAGCTCTGAGCGCACGCCGACGTGACATCACCGTCCCGCACCGGCCGGTCTTCGTCTCGCGCCGTCTCCTTGCCCGCTTGGATGCGCTGGACACAGAACGTGCACTTCTCCATGACGCCGTCGCTGCGACCGGTCACGTCCGGGTTGAGCTGCAAATTGAGCGGTGCGTCGAACTCCGGGAGTGACCAGTTGAAGCGGCGCACCTTGTACGGACAGTTGTTCGAGCAGTACCGGGTACCCACGCACCGGTTGTAGACCTGCGCGTTCAACCCCTCGTCCGTGTGATACGTGGCAAAGACCGGACAGACCGTTTCACACGGCGCATGGTCGCAGTGCTGGCACAGCATCGGGAGGAACCGGTTGTCGGGTCCGTCACCGTCGGAGGCCGGCTCGTCGAAGCGCTCGATACGCAACCACGACATGGTGCGCCCACGCCGCATACGGTCGGCGCCCATCACCGGCACGTTGTTCTCGGCGTAACACGCGGCCACGCACGCGTTACACCCGTTGCAGGAGTCGAGATCGATGGCCATGCCCCAGCGGTGCACCGGGTGCTCGTGGTCCTCATGCAGGCTGAAGGGCTCTTCTTCCGGATGGACGTCGCCCGCCACGAGCGCGGCCAGGGACACCGACTGCGCCATCTCGCGGCCGTCCTGGTCGAAGGCGTGTTGCAACCGTGGAATCGGCCGGGCGAGTTCGCGGGCGGTCAGGTCGACCCCGGTCCCGGTCCACCGCACGCCACCCGAGTCGGCCTCCGGTTCGGCGGACAAGAGCGCGACCGGGTTCACCCCTCGACCATCCGCGTAGCGTCCGAAGTTGGTGTGGCCCTGCCCAATCGCGATCGCCACCACCCCGTCGGCCAGATGCGGATTGATGATCACGCTCGCGTCCACCTGCCCGTGGTCCGACTCGACCGCGACGAGCTGGCCTTCTACGGCGCCGATGCCGCCGGCCGTCGCGGCCGTCATTTCGATCCCGGTGCCCCAGGTCGTCTTGAGCATCGGTTCCGGAATTTCCTGCAGCCAGGGCCGATTTGCCCCTCGACCGTCGAAGAAGTGCAGCGACGGATAGGTGATGAGTACGTGTGATCGTGAAGCGCCCGGTGCCGACAATTCGCCGGCCAGGTCGGTGTCAAAGACAGCGGGCAGGAGCTCCACCGACACCGGCTCCACCTCGACGGTCGTGCCGCCACGACGCAGGGCGTCGGCCCAGTAGGTTTCGAAGTCGGGTTCTTCGGTCTGGGCCGCGGTCCCCGCGTCAGTGTCGGCAGCCCCCGACACCGGTGCCGGCACCGGCTGCATGGCCTCCCAGGTATCGCGCAGATACCGGTAGAACCCCCCCCGACGGGGGAAATTGGTGGCGGTGTCGCCTCCCAGCGCTCTGCCCACGGCGATCATCAAATCGCCGGCATGCCGCGTGTCGAAGACCGGCTGCATGGTCGGCTGCAGGAGACCGTAGACCCCGCGTCTGGGGTTGCTGTCGCCCCATGATTCGAGGGCGGTGTGCGTGGGCAGCAGGAGATCGGCGTGCGCGGTCGTCTCATCGGGCAGGCTCGACAGACTGATGACGAACGGCACCTCGGCCAGCGCCCCCGCGAAGTCGGCCTCCCCCGGCATCGTAAAGGCCGGGTTCACGTTGTAGATGATGGCGAGCTCGATCGCGCCCCCGCGCATCGACTCTCCCAGCGCTCGCATGTCGGCGTAGGTGGAGGCATCAAGGGTCGAGGCGGCGCCGAAATCCACCGTGGCCCCGACATTGCCTGCCACGTAGTTGAGGAGCGCCAGTGCGGACTGGGTCGCGGTGGCGTTGGCGCCCGACACTCCGACCCCGCCGCCCACCGCCAGACTTCGTCCCGGACCGCGCGCGGGGTCCGAGAACTCGCGGGCGAGTGCGCGAATCGTGTCGGCCGACAGTCCGGATGTGGCAGCGACCGTCTCGGGTGACGCGGACGAGACCAGCGCTGCGATCTGGTCCAGCGTCTCTGGCGGCACGCCTTGGGCGCGTTGCTCGCTCAGGATGGTCTGGACCATCGCCGCCGCGACCAGACCCTCAGTCTGGGGCGACACGGCGTGCCATTCGTCGGCACTGGCGCCGGTCATCGACAGCCGCGGCTCGATCTGCACAAACCTCGCCTTCTCACCGTTCCGGACCCGCCGTTGGCCGGCGTGATCGCGCGCGTACCCGACGGGAGAACTGAACGTTTCGAGGAAGTCGGCGCCGAACGAGATGAGACAGTCGGCGTTCGCGAAGTCGTAGTGCGGGACTTCGGAACGGCCAAACAACCGAAGATTGGACTCCCGAATCGCCTCATAGGCGAACGGTTCATAGCGGACCCACCGCGCTCCGCCGAGGGCTTCGATCCAGGCTGACGTCAGCGCGGCCATCGAGCCGGTCAGGGGCGGGGTGATCACCGCGATCCGGTCCCCGCGTCCAGCGTCTCTGAGTGCCCGCACTCGGTCCACCAGATCCTGCTGCGCGTCGTCCCACGGCAACCCATCCAGCACGCTCTGGCCCGCGGCCGCGTTCGTGACCCGGCGACGTTGTGGGCCGGATATCCGGTCCGGGTTGTACAGGCCCTGCAGCGACGACTGCCCACGGACGCAGAGCCCGCCCCGGTTGATGGGGTGCTCCGGGTTGCCCTCCACCTTCACGGCGCGACCCTCCCGCGTCCGCACCCGCGTGCCGCAACCGGCCGGGCAT
>CALBET010000095.1 GCA_937888665.1 uncultured Acidobacteriota bacterium | reverse complement strand
TTCCCGGGGAGATGGCTCGCGTGACCGGCCTGTCTCGCGCCGAGGCTGGTCTTGGTAATCGGGCCCTGGTGGCCGAAGGCTACGCGACCGCGCCAGCGCGAGGCGTGTATGAGTTGGTGGCGCGCGAGAGCATGGCGGACACGCCAGACTCGGACGTTCCCCGCGGTTCGCACTGACATCCTGTCGCCTCCGATGCGGGACCTCCACTACACGCTCTACTGCGGCGGCCGGAGCGGCTTCAGCAACCTCGTGATGTCGGCCGAGCTGGGCGTCATCGCCTCGTTTCTGCTCAAGCGGCGGCTCGTGCTCGAAGGGAACATCACGCCGCCGGCCAACGTCGTGGAATACCCGGGGAAGGGAGTCACGAATCGGCGGCGATCCAGACTCACCGATCTGATCGAACTTCCGGTGCCCTGGATCGAGGCATCGCAGATCGACTACGACCCCTTCCACATCTTCGTGATGGGCGAGGGAAACGTCAGGAGGGGGGTCTTTTACTGGCCTCCCGAGACAGACCTGGCAAGCGAAGCCTTCTGGACCTTCGCCCAGGGGCGGAGCAACCTGCTGACCGAGACCGAGGCAAGCCGGACAGCGCCCGTCGTCCGACTATTTCCTAGTTCGCCTGGCGGCACATCGATGGAAAATCTGGGGTTCTACTCCTACTTTTTCTATCTGGACGACTCGGCGCGTGCCGTCGTCCACGCATTGCTCCGTCGCATGCGGCCCAGGGCCCCGTACGCCGAACTGGCCCATCACGTGAGTGCCAGCCTCGGGACGTTCAATGCCGTGCACCTGCGCCGGGGCGACTTCAAGCAGACCTTCGGCGTCACGACCCTGGATCGTACCGCGACGGAGGCCATCCGTGTCCTTGACGAGAACTTCGCGCGAGACGAGACGCTGCTGATTCTGACGGACGAGCGGGACGATCCCTTTCTCGCCGAGATCACCGCCCACTTCAGGCACTCCGTGTTTGTAGACCACCACATTCTCGACCACCACCGTGACGAGTTCTTCGATCTGCCGTACCACGACAGCATCGCCCTGGCCTATCTGTCCCAGTTGATTGCGGCTGACTCGACGGACTTCGTCGGCACGATGACAAGCACCTACACCTCAATGGTGCAGCGCTATCGGGGCAATGGAGGGAAGCACGAGCTGTTCAAGTTCTTGTGGAACGAGATTCCCGATTCCGGTGTCGCGGTGACACAGCGTGGCTCTCACCCGTCCGGCCTCGGCGTGCCGCTTCACCCCGATGGCCGCCTGGTGGAGCAATACACCGGACCGTACTCCTGGAACCGCTACAGCCCGCGTATCAATCCTGCCTGGGAACGCGAATGGCCGGAGAGCTTCCTGAGCGCCTCGCGCTCGCGGGATCTGAACCGCACGGGTTGACGACGACCTGGGCGGCCTCGGCGCAGCGACGCCTGCGCGAGTATGGCATCATCATGGCCGGACGCTACACACGGTGGTGTTTCCAGGGCGTCACGGCGTCGATCGCCGAGGGGCTGTCACTCCAGGTGTAGTGGATGCGTCCTTCGACGTCCCAGTCCAGATTCTGCCGAATGAATTCCAGATCCTCCGCTGAGATCGGCGGATAGGAGCGAGGTGCCCGGAAGACCGTCTCTCGATCGTTCCCGAAGTACACGCGCTCATCGACCAGCGGTCGTTGCCTGAGTTCAATGCCGAAGCGCTCGGCGGTCTCGCTCAGCACGCCAATGTCGCCAGCCAACCGTTCGTAGTTGATGAAGGTGACGTGGGCAACGACGGTCTCGAGCCCGTGCAGGTGCAGAATCTTCTCGGTGCGCAGCCGCAGGACGTTGTCGGCCTCCTCGATGAAATAGTAGTGGTGATCGTTCTGTGCCCAGTACGGGTTCACCCGTGTCG
>CALBET010000094.1 GCA_937888665.1 uncultured Acidobacteriota bacterium | reverse complement strand
GACCGCGCGGCCGCGAGAGTTGCTGTAGCGGCCACCCGCGCGAAGGCGGACCGCATCTCCGATGATGCCGCCGATGCTGCCGTCGACGGCGGTCTGGTCGAATCGGTCGTGGTCGGGCAACCGGTCTTCGAAGGCGCCGTCGCTGCCGCGGTACGAGGCGCCGATCTGGTAGTCCATCCGTTGCTGCGCGCCTCCCAGCAGCCGCAGACCGCTACGGGCGGTGTTAAAGCTGCCGCCCTCGAGCGAGCCGTAGATGCGGGGGGCCTCCGTCGGCGACCCTCGCTTGGTGAAGATCTGGACGACCGACCCGATGGCGTCCGAGCCGTAGAGTGCGGACTGCGCCCCCCGCACCACCTCGACCCGGTCAATGTCGGCCGCCGAGACCCGGCTGAAATCGAACTGTCCGCCGTCGACATTGACCCGGACGCCGTCGATGAGCACGTGGTTGTAGTCTGATTCGCCCCCCCGGGAGAAGAGCGACGCGCCGCTGCCCTCGCGGCCGGTCGATTCGATGTTCAGGCCCGGCACGGTCGCCACGACGTCCGCGAGCGAGGCGCTGCCGAGCGCCTGGATGTCCTCGGCCGTGAACACCGACAACGACTCCATGACCGCCGCCTGGCTTTCCTCGGTGCGCGATGCCGTGACGACCACCGTGTCGTTGACCGGAGCGATAGCCAGGTGAAAATTCTGCATCGTGCCGGCGGCGGCGGCGAGACTGGCCGTGCTGGTCGTGAATCCCTCCAGTTGCGCCTGGACGCGGTAGTCGCCCGCTGGCAGATCCAGCCGGTAGCGGCCGTCAGCCCCCGTGGT
Source organism: uncultured Acidobacteriota bacterium (assembly GCA_937888665.1). Classification (GTDB taxonomy): domain Bacteria; phylum Acidobacteriota; class Vicinamibacteria; order Vicinamibacterales; family UBA8438; genus UBA8438. The sequence goes on along the minus strand of CALBET010000094.1, from coordinate 1,073 downwards.
CACGGCGGCGGCCACCCGGTTCCCGCTGAGCGCGTCGACCGTGGCGCCTGGCAGGACGCCGCCGGACGAATCCGTCACTGTACCGCTGATGTCAGCCGGCTGCTGCGCAATGGCTGGAGTCGCGGCCAGAAAGCCGGCGACAACAAGGAGTCCAAGCTTCCGCATCATCGGTGTCGATCCTCCGGGGAGATGTGCACGTATCCGCTGAGCGTAGCCAAGAGGGGGCTCCGCGGTTCTGAAGGGTTTCTGAAGATTTCTTCACGTGTCTAGAACGCGTCCGGGTGCAGCGCGCGTGCGATGGCCTCGGTGGCGTCCCCCATACGCGGGCCCGGTTGTACGAACTGGTTCCCGAGCAGCATGCGCACCCGTTTGTTCCGGACGGCCGGAACCGACGGCAGTCGGTCCCAGACGGCGATCTCCGCCGCCTGGGTGTCCTCGGTCATGCGATCGTCGTAGGTCAGTTCGACGATGACGTCAGGGGCCGCCGTCAGAATCGCTTCCGAGCTGAGCTGGATCGATTCACGCAACACGTCCGCGAACACATTCCGCCCGCCGGCGGCCTCAAGCATGTCGTGGAGGAATCCGGTACCGCCGGCGGCATAGATGTTCCCGAGCGAGCCTGGCTCTCGACCGAAGACCATCAGCACGCGCGGTCGGTCACGACCCGCGAGGCGAGTTCGTAACGTGGCGAGCTGCGCTTCAATGGTGCCCGCGAGCTGCTCCGCTTCCGCCGCCCTCCCGGTGCGAGCGCCCAGCTGCCGGATGACGGACAGTGTGTCGGTGATTCCGCCATGCGCATACGTGAACGTGTCGATCTCCGCCCGAGTCACCTGTTCGACCTGGTCCTGCTGGCTGCCATAAAACACCACCAGATCTGGACGGAGCGAGAAAATCCGCTCCATGTCGGGGTCGAGCAGCCCCCCGACGCGCGGTCGAGTCGCGACCTCCGGCGGGAACTTGTCGAAGGTCCCGACCCCGACAACCTCGTCGCCGGCCCCGATGGCAAACAGCGCTTCGGTGAGTGCCGGGACGACCGAGACGATCCGCGCCGGGAGCTCCTGGGTGCGGGGGCT
>CALBET010000093.1 GCA_937888665.1 uncultured Acidobacteriota bacterium | reverse complement strand
GGCGCGCATTGTCGCGCGCCGTGGGCGGCGGTGCCGCCCGGCTCAGACGGGGCTGCGCCCCGGACCCGCACGCGACCGTTACGGGACCAGAGTGCCGTCCGACCTTGTCACGCTGGCGGCGCTGCCGAAGATGTCGATGCCACGGGCCCCGGCGGCGTTGGCGGGATGGCCCTTGACGATCAGGGTCTCTCCGAATGTGAATGTGTTCGGCGCGTAGCCCCGTTTCCGGAGCATGGACGCGGCGGACGGGCCGAAGTAGACGTCCCAATCGGCGGTCACGCCGTTCTCATCGGTGACTTCGAGCACCAGGATGGGATGCGGATTGACGAAGCTCCACTTCTTGACGGCGCCGGTCAATTCCACCGTCTGGCTCAGGTCGAAAAGACCGGCCGCGCCGTGGTGTGCAGCGGTAGGGGGGGACAGCGCCAGCACGACGCTACCGACGATCAGGAGGATGAAGGCGCGCGATCGGATGGCCATATGAGTGCCCTCGGTCAGTGGTCAGTTCCTGCGATTGACCGGTGGATCCTGGGGATACTTCGTGGGGACCAGCTGCAGGTTGCGCCGCGCTGCCTCGGGATCGCACGCCCAGGGGAGTGACAGCGGTTGGTCGCTCGGTCGCCACTCCATGACGAAGTTGATGGGTCCGAGCAGGAAGGTCGGATCTTCCACCGTGAGATCCATCCTGAGGTTGTCGCCCTCCCGCCAGTAGCGCTCGACCAGGCGCTTCTGCGTCGACGACGGGGCGCTCATGAAGTCGCCCGCGATGCCCGCCGGGTCGAACGCGAACTTGGTCGTCTCGACTACCAGTTGGTTCCCGTCGTATCGTCCCGTCGAGTAGCCATGTATCGAGAACGCTCCGGTCGCGGGCTCCGGATGCCCGTGGCCTTCAAGCCACACCGTGCGCACGATGTCGTCTTTCTCGTAGGTGAGGGTCACCCGATCCCGGAGTTGCTGCAGCTGAAACGCATATGGATCGCCGAACAGCCCCGGCAGCGTCGCCGGTCCGCAGTCGTATTTCGGGGCCGCCAGTTCGTCGAACGCGTCTGTAAATGCCCTCGCTCGCGCCGTGAGCAGTTCAGCGGCTCCGTCACGACTCAGCTCCGGACACACATCGCTCTCGACGACACACCTCCGGCCGGTGAAGATTCCCGCCAGCTTCGCCACCTCGGACGGAGCGATCTGCTGCGCTTCCGCAAGCAGGCCGATCGCGAGAAAGCCAGCGGCGAGGACCACACGCGACCCTGTGAGTCCTAGCAGCCCGTGGTACAAGTCCCGCTGCATTCTCCCTCCCGTCCAGTCTGTTGTTCCACCAAACTGGTTAGCTGTCATCATGCACGGTAGCGCAGCCGGGGCGGCAGGCTCAAGTCCCAGGGTCGGTTTCAGGGGTTCCCGATTCATTGACACGCTTCTGACTGGCTCGTATTCTTCGAGAAACCCGTTAATCAGGGAGAATCAGATGGGCCATCGTCGTGTCTCGGCGACCGTCATCGCGCTCGTGTCATGTTTGGCGGTACCTACCGCTGGCCGGCCCCAGACGTCCACGGCCGGTTCCTGGACGGCGCCGCGGACCTCGTGGGGCGATCCCGATCTGCAAGGCCAATGGAATAGCCAAACGTCCACACCGTTGCAGCGGCCCGACGGGGGAGCCCTGGCGGGACGTGACACCTTGACGTCCGAGGAAGCCGTGACTCTGGAGGCCACGAATCGCGCAAACTTCGATCTGCCTCCGACGGAGGGGAGCGTCGGAAACTACAACGCCTTTTGGCGGGACGTCGGCAAGGCGCTGACACGGACGTCGCTGATTATCGATCCGCCGGACGGACGGATTCCGCCCCTGTCGCCTGCCGGTCAGGTGCGCATCGACGCCGAACGGGCGGCGCGGATGACACGGGGGCCGTCGGATTCGCCCGATACCTACACGGATCTCAGCCCGTGGACACGCTGCGTCTCGCGAGGGTGGAACGGCATCGGCAGCTGGTACAGCAGCAACTATCAGATTTTTCAGAATGCGGGGTACGTCGTCGTCTTCCAGGAGCTCATCCACGAAG
>CALBET010000092.1 GCA_937888665.1 uncultured Acidobacteriota bacterium | reverse complement strand
ACCGGTCCAGCGCCGCTCTCGGTGCGACGCGCGACTTCTACCACGGGCTGCTAGGAGCCCGTGATGAAAGTCCCGCGGCATTCGACCGCGGATGAATCCGGCCGATCTGCGTTGTTCATCGGTCACAGACTGCCGGTGTTTTCCCTCTTCTGGCCTGGTTCGGCCGGCCCAGCGCCGGTCTCGGTCCGACGCGGGACTTTCACCACGGGCTCCTAGGCCAGATCAGAAATGACTTAACGATTCTGACAGCCGATGCACCACGCTAGGCTGCGTTTATGCGTCGCTTACATACGGCCGGTCTGTGCACACCTCGCGCCTTTTGCCGGACCGGCGCCTCGACGCCAAGAATGATCACCTTATTCATGACCTGGTCCCTACGTGTCGCGAGTCCGGTCGGGTCCGCCGCTTTCCAGATGTCGAAGCGGCGATCCAACGCGCGGAGATCGTAGCCTGGATTGCTCAACGACGAACGATGTCGAGGATGGGCACATTGGCTGGCCAGAACGGAACATCTAACCTGCTCAGAATCCAGAGCGTGGGACTGTGGTGTGTTCCACGTGGAACGTTGGACGGGGCACTGGTCTCGTCAGCATGCTGAAACGCCTGCGCACATGAATACAACAGAGACGTGGTTAGCGCGATCGACTGGCACCAGATGCCTCGCTCGAAGCTAGTCCCCTGGAACCGTCGCGAGATCAACATTGCTTATATGGACTGCCACATAGCGTTGACTCTCTTGCCAGCAGCGCTTTGGAACCCGTCCACCCCGGCACGCGATACGATGAGTCTGCCTGCGGCCTCGTCACAAACTATTTTTTTTCGGAACGATATTGCCTTGTCGTGGAGCTTGATACGAGATAAAATGAAACATTCTGGCCTTGCGCTCATGTTTTATGTCAAAAAACCAATTTTTAAGGTCTAATGACATATGAATAAGATAATCGCCGTCTCGAATCAGAAGGGCGGGGTGGGTAAGACAACCACCGCCATCAACCTGGCCGCCTCGCTGGCGATGGCCGATCGATCGGTGCTGCTGGTCGACCTTGACCCCCAGTCCAACCTCACCAGCGGTCTCGGCCTCACCGACCGCGCGCCGGACGGCGCAACGGTGTATCACGCCCTCACGAGCGACCGTGTGCTAGACCCCGTTCCGTTCGAGCTGGCCACCGACGTGACCGGTCTTCGTGTCATTCCAGCCGACCGGAATCTCACGGGAGCCGAGGTTGAACTCGTCACGCTGCCAAACCGCGAAGCTCGCCTCCGTCCATTCCTCAGGCAAGCCCGTTCACGATACGATTTCATTTTCATCGACACGCCCCCGTCCCTCGGTTTGCTCACACTCAACGCGCTCGTGGCTGCCGACTCGGTGCTCATTCCCATGAACTGCGAGTACTTTGCGCTTGAGGGCTTGGCGGAACTCACGGCGACGATCGGCCGCGTCCAAGCGCACATGAACCCCGACCTGACCATCGAGGGCATTCTCCTGACCATGGCGGACACGCGAACCCTGCTAGGACAGGGGGTCGCCGCGGAGGTCCGGACGCACTTCACCGATAAGGTCTACGCCACCACCATTCCGCGAAACGTCAGGCTGGCTGAAGCCCCCGGTCATGGTGTCCCCGCCATCTTGTACGACGTCAGGTCTACTGGGGCCGAAGCCTATCTCTCGCTGGCGCGCGAGTTGCTGGAACGTCACACGCCAGCCACGCTTCCGAAGCCGTTGCTGTAACGCGAGACCCGAAACCATGGCGAAGAAGAGACCAGCGCTTGGACGCGGACTGAGTGCGCTCATACCCGACACGCCCAAGCCGTCTGGCGGGGCACCGACCGAAGTCGACCTTGACCGACTGACACCAAACCGCGTCCAACCTCGCACCGTCATGGACGAACCGAAGCTGGATGAACTCGCGGCCTCCATCAAGGGAAGCGGGGTGATTCAGCCGATTGTGGTGCGGCGATTGGACGCCGACTCCTTCGAGATCGTGGCCGGCGAACGCCGTTGGCGCGCTGCGCAACGCGCCGGCCTACTCCGAGTCCCGGTGGTCGTTCGC
>CALBET010000091.1 GCA_937888665.1 uncultured Acidobacteriota bacterium | reverse complement strand
GAACAACTCGGCCGGCTTGTCCCGGTCCGGGGTCACACTGCCGGTCAGCGTGACGACCCCGTCCACGACCGAGCCGCCGACGTAGTCCCAAATGGTGTTGTGCCGGTATCGTCGAATCGCCGAGCCAACCGCCTGGGCGATCTCGTCGTCGTCTTCAACCTCAGGCATGGTGAGCTCGGTCGCGACCGTCTCGACCCCGTCCAGGGCCAGCACCTTGTCGACCGCCTGCGTCTTGATCCAGAGCGTCGGCACGCGCCCCGACAGGGTTACCTCCGTGCCCGCGATCTGGAACGTGACGGTGTCGAGATCCAGGTCGTCACGAATCAGGTGCTCGATCGCGTCGGACAGTGCGGACGCGTCTTGACCGACGCCGTGGATGGAGACAGGTGCCGCCGCGGTGAGGACCAGCGCGACGCAGGCAACCAACCCGGTGCTCGCTATGGCCCTCATGAACGCTCCTCCCGCGGCGGGGTCGTGGCGGTTACGGCGCCTGGATCGCCGCACGGCTGAAGGTGTAAGACGCGCGCGACTGGACCGTGACGCCGTCGCGCTTCACGCTCACGTTGAGCTCACGGGTGCGATGGGTGGCGTCCTCGTTGGTCGTGTTGAACCCGAGTATGTAGTAGTCGCTGGTCTCCGCGTCGATCTGCCGGAGCAGACTCTCGAGGTTGTTGGTATTGACGATCGAGATGCCGCCGGTCTGCTCGGCCAGAGACCGCAGGCTGGAACGCGTCGTGCTCATGTACTCGCGCCAGGCGTCGATCGGCACGTTGTAGTCGACGTCTGGGGCCGAAATGAGCCCGCGCGGATCCATGGTGTAAAAGGTGGTGTTGGCGCGGTTCGCCGCCTGGGTCAGCTCGGTGATCTCGGTCATCAAATCGCCATCGGCGAACACCACACCCTGACGCTCAATCTCTTCGATAGGGTCGATGAGTTCCGTCGGATAGTCGACGACCCCGTCCGCCAGATCGGCGCCACGGTCACGCAAGAACCGGTCCTCCCGATTGTCTCGTTGAGCGCGCTGCAGCTCGAACGGGTTCAGGTCATACCCGGTGCTCACGTAAACCAACACCTTCCGGCGGTCCTCGATCGTCTCCAGGTTCTTGAGCAGCTGGCTGACCGTCCAGAAAGCCCGGTGCGCGCGCCAGCGCAGTTCCTCCGGCCCCCGGCTCCCCTCCTGCATCTCGGTGATCAACTCGCGGGGTCCGTATCCGCTCCCGATGACGTTGTCCACGGCAGCATCGATCGTGCCGCGGTCATAGGTGAGGTCCACCGCCGCCGATTTGGTGCCGTTCGAGATGAAGCCAACCAGATCGCCCTCGTGCACGAGGACGTCGGCGACCTCCTTGATGAAGTGGCGCGCCTTGGGGGTACTGTCGGCTTGCAGATGCAGCGCATCCACGAAGAAGAGAATGATGCGTCCCGCGGTATCGTCCCGGATCCGTGCGGTGGGCAGGATGATCCCCGTCTGGACCGGGGACGGAGGGGTAAGCTGATTGTAGACGCGGCCCCCGTGCACCAGCACGAGCGAGGCGACCTCCTGAGCAACGCCGTCTTCTTCGATGATGAAGTCAGCCGGCGTCAGGTCCGACAGGAACAGGCCGTCCTTGTCCCGCACGATGACGTCGGTGCGCACGAGCGTCACGCCGGCGCGGAAGGTGACGGCGGGGTCGGGAGCGTCGGCGGGGCCCACGGACGGTGGCTGTGCTGTCGTCTGCGCCTGGGCCCCCATACCCAGCACGAGCAGCGCGGCCAGCAGCCAGCCGCGCAGCCAACACCGTCGACCCGTCGAACAGATGCCGCGAAGGTGGCGCATCACAGTCCCCTTCTCTTGGAAGCGAGTGAGTCCTATCGTAACCCTGGTGCGGGGGATCGCCGCAAGGCCGATCGGGCGCGAACCCGCTATACTCGAAAAAAATGAGCAATTCGGGGTCACAGACGCTGCGGTGGATTCGCGCTGTCGCTAGCGGCGTGGTCGGGGGCAAGCGCGAGAGGCTGGATCGTCTGCCGGCCGCGGTCGCCATCGGCTTGGTCCTGTCCGGGGCGCCGGCGTCCGGCCAGTCGGAACCGGAGGCCCAGCGGTTTCTGCGGACCTACGACGAAGTCGAAACGGCAAAGCGGGTGTTCGCGACGGCACTGCTCGGCGTCGTCTCCGACCTCGACGGCAGGTTCGGGAACGAGGGCTATCGCCTGCGCACCGCCCTCGACACCATGCAGGCGTCGCTGATCGCGTGGAACGGGGGCGTCCACACACTGGAGAGCTTGTCCCGGTCGCTCGACTCCGCCGGGGCCAGCCTGGCGCTAGCGCGCGTGTATCTCGACCAGCACCGCCTCGAGGACGCGCGCCGCGAAACCCAACGCGCGGTCGCGCTGGATGCCGCCCGCGCGGACGGATACGAGTTGCTCGGCGTCATCTCTCTGGACGGATCCGATCCAGCAGAGGCGACTGAGGCCTTCCGCCAAGCCACCTTGGCCGATCCGAACGATGCCCTTGCCTTCTATGAGCTGGCGTCGGCCCACCTCGCGCTGGCTCAGCCCACCGCGGCGGCAGCCGCGCGCGTCGGGTTCGCCGCCGCCGCGGAGCGGCGACTCGGCCCTCTCTGGAGCATGCCGGGGCAACGCCTGACCGAGACCGCGCCGGTGCTCGGTGAGCCGAGCCGTTTCGTCATGAGACGCGCGCCGGTCGATCTGGTCGCCAACGCCGGCGGCGCGTTCGCCGGGTTCATGCCCTCGGCGTACGAGGGCGCCGCCGTCCTGGTCGCCGCCGGCGACTACGCGGGGGCGGTATCGGCGCTGCGTGCGGCAGTCGGCGGCGACGCGTTGACCCGAGCTATCGCGGGACTGAGCGACGACCACGGGCCGCAGCTGAACAGCGCCGACGCGATCACCCAGCTCGAGACCGCGGTGACCCAGCACCCGGAGTCGAGCGAGGCGCGACGGTTACTGGGCCAGGCGTTCTGGCTGGCGGAGGATGTCGCCAGTGCGGTCCAGCAGTTCAGCGCCGGACTGGCGCTGGCCCCCGGCGACGAGCGGCTTCGCACGGCCCGGCAAGCCGCACTCCTGTTGGCGACGCCAAACGACCCGATCGCGGCCGAGATCGCCGCGACAGCGGCGGCCCATCCGCGATCGGGGGTCGCGCGGCAGACCCTTGGACGGTTTCTGCAAGACGCCGGGCGCAACGCCGAGGCATTGGCGGCCTACCGAGAAGCGCTCCAGCGCGCTCCCCTCGTCGCCGTCGCTCGGCTCCATCTAAGAATCGCCGAGATCTACGCGCAGCAACTGCAGCTGGACGAGGCGATCGGGTCGTTTCGGGCGGCGCTCGCAATCGACCGCAACAACCTGCTCCCGCGCGAATGGATCGCCCGTCTACTCATGGAAGATGGGCAACTGGACGAGTCCTACGCCGAATACCTGGTCATCCTGCTGCTCGACCCGCTCAACGCCGAGGCGCATGCGCGGATGGCGCAGATTCAGCTGCAGCGGGGAGCGTTCGTGAAAGCGGTGGCGCTGGCCCGCCGGGCGCTGACCCAAGAGCCCGAGCACATGCAGGCGCGCTACGCCCTCGGGCAGGCGCTGCTCCGGAGCGGCGCGGTCGAGGAAGGCCGGAGCGAGATTGCGGAGTACGCGCGGCGGCAGGCTGTTGCCCAGGACGCCGAACGCCGGCAGCGCGAATTGGGTGCGCTCAACGAAAAGGCGCTGGCGCTGGCGGGGGCCGGAGAGCTGGACGGCGCCCTCGACCTGCTGCGGAAGGCAGTGGACCTGGATCCGAGCGGCATGGCCCACTTGAACCTCGGCCTGGCGCTCATGGAGGCCGGTCGCGTCGCCGATGCGATCGACCGCTTCGAAGCGGCGGCCGCGGTGCTGGACGATGCGGAGGCCGTCCACCTCTATCTGGCGGACGCCTACGCAGAGGTCGGCCGGTCGGACGACAGCGCGCGTGCGCGCGCGCTTCACGAACAGATGCGGATCGAGCGGCTGCGACGGAGTCAACCGAGTTCCAGGAATCAATGACCGTTCCGAGACTAGCCGTGGCAGCGCGACCAACGACGGCGCTCTGGGTGTCCGCCACCCTGTCGCTGATGCCGCTCATCGGGATCACGGCGCTGGCAGCAGCCATGCGCACGGCGGACCCGCCGATCTCGCTGGTTGATGTCGCCGAAGAGTCCGGCGTCACGCTGCTCAACGTGTCTGGCAGTGTCTCGAAGGACTACATCGTTGACCTGAACGGGAACGGCGCCGCGTTTCTCGACTACGACAACGACGACGACCTGGACCTGCTGCTGGTCAACGGATCGACGCTGGACTCGTTGACACAGGGTGGCGACCCGATGGTGGCGCTCTACGAGAACGACGGGCAGGGCAGGTTCGACGATGTCACGCCCGGTCGCAGTCTTGATACGCGGGGCTGGGGGATGGGCGTCTGCGCCGCCGACTACGACAACGACGGCTTCCTAGATCTGTACATCACGGCATTCGGCCCCAACGTCCTGTATCGCGGCAGCCCCGACGGCCACTTCGCGGATGTCACGGCGGCGGCCGGCGTAGGCGACACGCAGTGGGGGTCGAACTGCGCGTTCGGCGACTACGATCGGGACGGGTTCGTAGACCTCTACGTCGCCAACTACCTCACGTTCGATGCGGAGCAGGTGCCGAAGCGCGGCGCCGGGTCAGGCTGTCGATACATGGGACTGGATGTCGCCTGCGGGCCGATCGGCCTGCCGGGCGCGGCGGACAGGCTGTATCGAAACAACGGTGATGGAACATTCGCGGATGTCACCGGCACGGCCGGCGTGAGCGGCCCCGAGTACTACGGGTTCGGCGTCCTGTTCACCGACCTGGATGACGACGGGTGGCCAGACCTCTACGTCGCCAACGATTCAGAGCCCAACCTTCTGTTCCACAACAACGGCGACGGGACGTTCACCGAAGATGGGTTGGTCGCGGGCGCCTCGATCAGCGCCACCGGGCGTGAACAGGCCGGCATGGGCGTCGATAGCGGTGACTATGACGGCGACGGGCGTC
>CALBET010000090.1 GCA_937888665.1 uncultured Acidobacteriota bacterium | reverse complement strand
CGAGCTGCGGCTACGCTGCCTCACCGAATTCCCACCACTCGATGGGACTCTCCCCTGACGGAAGGCTTCGACAGCGCCGGCCACCCGGGTATCGTCATCGAGTAGAGCTCCTGGAACCAAACGGAGACCGGCGAGCAATTCCTCTACCTGGCCCACTGGCATCGCGTCCATCCGGAACACTGATCGGTCGAAACATCCCGCATCAAGACCGGCTTCCTTGCCTTTCGCCAAGGCGTCCATGAGCGTGTCGCCCCCTTTGTCCCGCAAGTAGGCGAGAGTTTCCGCGCGTTCTTCGGCGACATCGCCCTTCCGGTTACGCAATGACGGTAGGTCTGAAATCTCAACCATGCACCCGAACCAAGGGTCGGCGTGAAGTTCGTTAAGGGTGAAACTGGTTGCGAAACGCTGATTCACCAGCTCCGAACCAATAAGCATTGCCATTTTGTCGTGGAGCGCCACGGTGCTGTTTCCCAGCCCCTCGAGCGCTCTGCGCGGCTGCTGCCCGAGCATCCTGATCAGCGCCGACCGGGTTCGACTTGTTGCCGGGTCGCTCCCGTCGATACCGAGTGCCGCCAGTGCCGACCACACTTCAGGCATGGCGCCGGCACTCTCGGGCGCAGTGCCCTCCCCCGACAGAAACTGTGACAGCTTTGTTCGCGCCCCGTTGTCGGACGAAACCCAGCCGGGCTGCGCGACCTGAAACGCCGAGGCTTCGGGGCGAACCGGAGTTTCGATGGTCACCCAGGGATCATCAACAAAAACCTGGCAACTGAGATCGCCGCAGTTGACCAGATCAGCAGGCAACTCCAATCGGTCACCATCAATGTGAAGCGAACGCGCAGGAAGCCACGGCGCTGCGGCGCGCCAGACATGCACGGCGAGATCGGTCGCGTCGATCAGACCGCTGAATACCAGCGCACCATCGAGGATCCGAACACCTGAACACAAGTCGGGCGGCCTTACCGCGAGTACCACGACCGCAGAATTCCCAGACTCGCCCGCGATGTTCGCGACGATCTTGCCCACCCCAGCGCTTCTCGCCGAATCCGAGAACCGAGCCGTCGCGGTTTCAAACACGCCCCCCGGCTTGCGGCGCGCCTTCTCAACCTGTCCAGATTCGCCGGCCCCATTCACGAATGTGAAATAGGCGTCCAAACCCTGTGGCAGCCGCACAGCGACATAGCGGTCCTCTGCAAGATCAGCCGGAGCGCACGTCTCGGCCGTAGTACGCCAACTCGAAAGCTTTCCCGAGAACCCTGTGCGTATCAGAATGTGCGGCGGGCGGACGACGACGCGGGCGGAGCCGCCTCCGCTGGTCAGTTCAACAACTTTCTCTGGTTCGTCCGCGGCGAATTCGACCCACTCATCCGAAACATGAAGGGGACTAACTGAACCGATCGCAGCTGCACACGGTGTGAGCCCTCCGGAAACCGGTACCCTCAGCTCGGTGTCAAAATCGACTGCGAATCCCTCAGCGAGGAAAAGCACCGCGCGGACGTCCGCCCCCAACGGCCCGGAGACAACGATCTCGAAGAGTCCAAGCAAGGGAGGGTCCGCGTGCTCGAGAGGATCGACGCAGGTCTGCTCAGGTTCGGCCGCCCACTCCTCTTCGGAGATCCACTCGTTCTCACCAACCCGCCGAGCCCGAACACGCCACGTCGTCGCCTGGCGCGATGATGTGGGCGGAAGCAGTACCCACGGCCGCGCACCGTACACCCGCCGGCCCCCAGATGCGTTGCAACCGAGGACCGGATCACCGAGGTGGAACGTCGGCAGCGCATCCTTGCGGACCAGATGCGCCGCTCCGACAGGGTGACCGTTGCGCCGCAGTTGCAGAGCCTCAAGAGGGGCGAGGTCGACATAGCTGCTTCGCCAACCTCGCCAACCGGCCGGGGTCCCCGAATCAGCGGGTGTGTCGATGACCTGATCTGACCGCGGGTCGAAAAGCTCCGCGTCAGACGGATGAATCACCCAGACTGCGTCTTTCAGGCCGTCGCGGCGAGGAATCCAAGACCCGTCGGATGCGAACATGAGCATCGGGTCGTCCCTGCTCACCGCTTTCAGCGCAAAGCTCGACTCACTGTCTTTGTGCCACAGCAGAATCTCCCGCACCGGGGTAGGTACGGGAACCAGAGTGGGCGGATGAGTGCCTTCGGTCACACCCCAACCGCGTTCGGCATAGATCTCCTGGACTGCGCCGTCGAATGACACGCGCCAGGGTTGTTCAGGACTGACCCGCGGATAGGGCACGCTCACCAAAATCTGGTCATCGTCCACAGCGTAGGAAAGCTGTGGCCGGTGCTCAGCGTTCCCCTTGGTTGCACGCCTGCCCTTCCATTTCACCGGCTTCTCGCGAAGCTCCTGGAGCAGCCTGTCCAGCAATACTGTCGGCAATCCGGTCGTCGAGGTGCTTAAGGCCGATTCCAACAAGCTCGGATCAACAACAGTTGAGTCAACGACTTCAATGATCCGGTCGAGTATGTCGATCGCAAATTCGCCTCCGTACCGGAGGAAGTTTCTGACCGGCACGTCAAGTGCGGTGGTGCGGTATTGCTTACCCGGTTCGTCCAGCCACTCAAGCAATGCCGCACCCGTGGCTTCCCGGCCCTGCACCAGGTGACCGTCGATCATCATCAGCAAGTCTTGAAGGCAGTAGACGGGGATGCCTGCATGCATTGCCAGCATCATGACGTACTGGTTCTGAGTTTCGAGTTGGGTGAACCTGGCAAGTTTGAATTTGCTCAGCAGCGGAACCAGCTGGCGCCGCAGCGCAGTTTCAAAGTAACTGTCGCGGTCCAACCCAAGTTCAGCCCAGAATTCGTCCCAGTACGCGCCGTGGTCGTAGGCGAGTGCAGCGTGACCTACCAGTATGGCCAGCGTGAGCGCCGGATACTTCTTGATCACATCGTCGTACCGGTAGCCCCGGCCTAACATGTGACCAGCGACAGTCCCGTATCTCGACTGTGCGGTGCGGATTCCGTCGGCGGTGAAGTTGAGTTCGACTACGAGATTTATCGGCTCGAGCGCGGACCGGAACCTGTAATCCTCATCGCTCACCCAGTCGAGCAGCGACTGGTCATCCCCCGCCATGCGACATACCCCCGCAAACTATTGAATAGACCCGCTGTCGTGTCTTGCGAACCATAAGGCAAGGCACCGACACGATGGTGGACGGCGTTTCATGGCTACGACTCTTCGTCCCGGGATTCATCGTCACGGCGCCACAGGCGGCCGATGCGCCGCGCTTGACTAAGGACGGCTTCCTTGGCCTTCTCGCCGTCGTCCTCGGACAAGAAGTTCTTTACGCTGGCGATTCCTTCCTTTGCGGCGTTGAGTGCAGGTTCGGAGTATTCACCGGCGACCTCAATCACGTGAGTGGCCGCATCCATCACACTCGGCGTGCTGTGTTGTTGCCACTCCGCAAGCTGGTGACGCCGTGCCCGAGCAAACGCATCGAGATCCTCCTGCAGCTTCTTGGTGTGCTTGGCAACGTCGCGCACCGACCAGTAACGGAATCCATCGATACGGTTCGTGCGTCCATAGCTGTCCAGGACTTCCAAGGCCCGTTGGTAGAGCCGTCCATCTTCGGCAACCTGCGTGGAAAGTAAATCTCGGATGTCTTCGAACACCCGTTCACGATGTTGAGGTTCCACGTCCATCACGCGCGTTAGGACGCGTAGAGAAATAACGTCGTTTTGGTGGATTTGGGCACTACTGTTGTG